>CAZCCX010000005.1:2277-21466 GCA_964497115.1 uncultured Desulfobacteraceae bacterium | reverse complement strand
AAGCAGCCCCACGAACAATGTCTCCACAGCGACGGGCATTCTTTGTGCCTGTCCACCGAACGTTGTCCTCTTTGGGGGCGGTTACAGGCTCGGGTGTCTTTTGGGTGGCGAAACTGAAAAGAGACCCCCATGGCCCCCTTTAAATCCGCAATAGGTACTTTTTGCTCGAGTTATTTCTGGGACACGACATTAGGATTTCATATCATATGTTCGCGGCTCAATTATGAAATAATGGCAAAAGGAGCAAGCCTTCTTTGAACGAAGATATCAACGGCGTGATCCATATACCCATCGACGGCGTCCTTGACCTCCATACCTTCGACCCAAAGGAGGCGGCCTCTCTTGTCAATGAGTATCTCCGTGCATGCATCGAAGAAGAAGTCTATGAAGTAAGAATCATTCACGGCAAAGGAAGGGGTGTCCTGCGACGAACGGTTCATGCTGTCCTGGAAAAACATCCCGCGGTCTTCGAATTCAAGTTGGATACCGGCCCTTCTTCCTGGGGAGCAACCATTGTTCGCATGACGCCCCCGCAACAATAAAACCAATGGCCTTATTGAAGCGGCCGCAACTCTGGAAAGGCCGTTCTGACTTTTCCTTCAAATAACTTCCGCACTCACTTCTGTTGATACAAGCTATCAACTACCAGAAGAAACTGAAAAATCTTTTGGATACAGTGATGGTCGCAGGCGGATCTCAAGGTGAAAGACGAGAGGCCACAGCCATTTTCGAAAGGCCAGATCCTTATGCTTAGAACGTGAGATCATACGGCGCAGCCTCTGAGCCGATCCGACATTGTTTTCTCATACAGCCCTTGAAAATGCACAGCGAGCGCATTCCCCGCAGGCTTGTTGGAGCGTAGCGGAAATCCCACTTACGGGGCTGCGGGATTAGCGAGCGAATTACAGTAAGAAAGCTTCCTTACATTTGGGAGATTCCCTGCAGCTTGCTGCAGGGATCTTCAAATGCGATCGAACTTGAAAGAAGATCCTCATGGCCAAATCGTTTTCAATGGATCGTATCCCACTCACACCTTCCTCCGCCTTACCGACAACATGTGATCATTTCAAAAACTGAACCAACATCCATCAAGATCAGGCTGTCTTTCTCCAAGGGCCTTCTCGTTCCACCATCTTCCCGTAGACTGCCACTAACGCATCCTTTAAGTTGAATTTTCGAGGTAAGTCTCCTAGAATACCTCTGCGTCTCCAGCGCAGGCTTGCTTCCCAACAAACGCCCACACTGATGACGTTGCACCTCTAGTCTTTATCTCGAACAATTGGTGCCGACCATGAAAGGTGAAACACGTTGAAGGTCAAACTTGCAAAAACCGCTGCATTTTGTATGGGTGTGCGCCGGGCCATGGAAATGGTTCTTACGGAAGCCAACAAGAATGAGGGACCCATCTTCACTTACGGGCCACTTATCCACAACAACCAAGTCATGGCTCTCTTGGAGTCCAGGGGCGTCACGTCGATCGACGATATCGAGGGAATTCAGGAGGGAACCCTTGCTATCAGGGCTCACGGAATTCCTCCCAAGCAGAGGAGGCTGCTGAAAGAATCCGGCCTCAGACTCATCGATGCGACCTGCCCTAGGGTGGCTCGGGTTCAAGCCGTTATTCGTTACCAGACAAAGAAGGGGAACACGGCCGTCATCGTAGGTGACAGAGACCACCCTGAGGTCATTGGCCTTTTAGGGTATGCAGGAGATCGGGCCTATGTGATCAACCAGTTGGATGACGTTTTCCACATCCCCGACGGAGAAAAGGTCTTCGTTGTTGCCCAGACCACACAGGACACCCGCAACTACCAAGAGATCGTAGAGGCCGTCACTGATAGGTTTCCTGATGCCCTGATCTTTGATACCATCTGTGATGCCACCATCGAGCGACAGGCCGAAGTCAGGGCCTTTGTGGGTCAGGTCGACGCAGTCGTTGTGGTGGGAGGATATCATAGCGGAAACACCAGGAGGCTCGCCCAAATATCTGAGGCTGCGGGCTTACCTACCTTTTGCGTAGAAACAGAAAAGGACTTGGATGAAGAACGGCTTTCCAACATGGAAGTGATTGGGGTAACGGCCGGTGCCTCCACGCCAAACTGGATGATCAAGAATATCGTTAATGAGATAGAGACGATCCGGAGCCGTAAGGAGAGTTTCCTGGGGCGGTGGTTCAAGGGGACCTTTAAGTTCATGCTCCTGAGCAACCTGTTGGTCGCACTTGGGGGCCTCGCTCTTGCGTATGCGGTCTCAGTTCTCTGCGCCAGGGTGCCTGATTTCGTCTACCCCTCCCTCGCTTTTTTCTATCTCTATGCCATGCATGTCTTCAACCGTTTTCTTGACAAGGACGCCAGCACGTATAATGACCCTGAGAGAGCGAGCTTCTACCGCAAATACCGGGGTTTTCTGATCGTCTCGGCTACAGTCTCCATGATTGCCTCCTTTGCCCTCGGCTATCACCAGAGCACCATGACATTCTTTGCCATTTTGGGCCTTAGCATTCTGGGCATCATATACAGTATTCGAATTCTGCCCATAAGGCCCAAACGCCTGTGGCGGTATACCAAGATCAAGGATATACCGGGGTCAAAAACCCTTTCAGTGGCCCTGGCCTGGGGTGTGGTGATTACCTTACTTCCCCTGCTTGTATCCCCAAACACGGATTGGCTTGTGGCCATTATTTCATTTATCCTTGTGTTTTCAATGGTTTATGCTAGATCTGCCCTCTTTGATATCTTCCAGGCCCAAGGAGACCTTATTGTGGGTGTGGAAACGCTTCCCATTGTCTTGGGAGAAAAGAGGACCCTGTATCTCCTAAAGGGCGTTATCTTATCGGGGGCCTTGATCAATGCTACGGCAGGCATCTTTGGGTTGGTCGGTCCCTTTATATACCTCCTCCTCCTCTGTCTTCTGTCCCTGGGCCTGAGCCTTTTGGCCTATGAGAAGAGATGGCTTTATCCCGGGACACGCCTTGAAGCGATAGTGGAAGGCAATTTCTTCTTTGCTGGTCTATTGGGCCTCATCTGGCAGATCCTCTCATGACCGACATAAGCGTCGTCATCCCTACATACAATCGGTCATCCAAAGTGATCAGGGCCGTAGCCTCTGTCCTCTACCAGACATTTACCGATTACGAGATTATCGTAGTGGATGATGGATCCAAGGATGGGACATCGGATCGCCTGGCGCCTCTGGCCTGTCACATCCGGTATCTCCGCCACCACTCGAACCTGGGGGTTTCCGCAGCCAGAAACACGGGGATCAAGGCCTCCAGATCTCCATTCATTGCCTTCCTCGATTCAGATGATTACTGGTTGCCGGAGAAACTGTCTATCCAGATGGATTTTTTCAGACACCACCTTGACGCGGTTGCCTGCCAAACAGAAGAAGTCTGGATCAGGAAAGGAATTCGCGTCAATCCCAGAAAAAAGCACTTAAAACCGTCAGGGCACATATTCGAGTCTTCTTTAAAACTCTGTCTGGTCAGTCCCTCTTCTGTTATGCTGAGGCGATCTCTATTCAGTGAGGTGGGCCTTTTTGACGAAGATCTTCCTGCCTGCGAAGATTATGACTTGTGGCTGAGGATTTCCTGCCGATATCCCATTTCCCTAATTCCCAGGCACTTGGTGGTCAAGGAGGGAGGTCAAGATGACCAATTATCGTTCCAGGTCAAGGGATTGGACCGGTTTCGAATCAAAGCGCTCCAAAAGCTCATAAACGGGGGTCAGCTTAGCGCCAAGCAACTCCATGCTACTGTACAGGAACTCTCCGACAAATGCCGGATTTATGGGAACGGATGCCTCAAGAGGGGAAGAGTGACCGAAGGGAAATACTACCTCAAGCTCCCCAAATCCATAACTAACTGATAATTCACAACAAACTGGTGTCTCGTATCATACGTTCTGAGACCAATATCTAATGAACCCGTAAAAAGTCAAAGACCCGTCACTCCCGCGAAAGCGGGAGTCCATAACAGCTTGGAATTCCTTGATTCCCCCGTGCGCGAGAATGAAAGAGCGGGGGAAAACATACTTTTTACGAAGACATCATATTTAGAGTTCTTGATAGAATTCTCGATTATATTGGTGTGTAATAAGGCATGAACTGTTCCCTCAAGACGATATCTATAGGGGCCAGCGGTCGTGAAACGGCACCATAATTCTGCATATTATAAAGCAGCCCCACGAACAATGTCTCCACAGCGACGGGCATTCTTTGTGCCTGTCCACTGAAACTTGTCCACTTTGGGGGCGGGCTCAGGCGTCTTTTGGGTGTGAAACTGAAAAGAGATCCCCATGCCCCCCTTTGTATCTGCAGTAGGTTTTTTTGGTTCGAATACTTCTGGGACAGGACCCTACCGATTGCTCGGGCTATGCCTTCGGCAGGATAAGTACGTCGATCTTACCCTTCAGGGACTCTTTAAAGGCAAGGGCATCATTGTCATCACCCACAATGGTGCCGTAGTGCATAGGGATGGCCAACTTGGGTTGGATGGCCAGCGCCGCCTCAACGGCCTGCTCAGCGGTCATGACATAGGTCCCGGAGACCGGCAGAAGGGCGATGTCCACCTTTAACTCCTTCATTTCAGGGATAAAATCCGTATCCCCGGCATGATAGATCCTCACCCCATCTACCTCCACGATGAAACCGAGCCAGGCCTTCTGCTTGGGGTGAAAGTCCTTATCCCTGTTGTAAGACGGTACAGCCTCGATTTTGACCTCTCCGAGACTCATGGACTCCCCGGGGGCGACGATCCTCACATCTCCGGTCAGCTTTTCTGCCGAAGTCTTATCTGTGATAATCACCGTACCTGATCCCTGAATCTTGGAGACATCATCAGGAGAACAATGATCAAAATGTTCATGACTAATCAAGATCAGGTCGGCCTTTGGGCCTGGTGAAATATCATAGGGGTCAAAATATATAGTCTCTTCAGCATCAATCCTGAAGCCATCATGCCCCAACCACACCATCTTCTGAGCCATTTCTTCAATCATACACAATCCTCCTATAATGGTTCCAGGATGATCTTATGATCCACCAGGGAAAGGAGTTTAATCTTTGCCCTGATCTCCTTCTGCTCCCCGAAAATATTGACCATTTTGACCTCCCCATTACCGGTCTCAAGTTGGTCAACACTCTCAAGGAGCAATTCTTCTTGCCCGTCCTTCAACAAATAGACTGCGGCCTCACACATGATTATCCATCTCCTTTATGATCTCCATGACCTGATCCACCAAATGGGGTAAAGGCTCGCCAGAGACACCGACCAGTTCAATATTCTCCTGCGTCAACGGGATCAAGATCTTCTTGGCCTCACTGGCACTGACGGCCGAGGCCATACTCGGCGTCAATTCCCCCATCATGGCATCTGGGACAACAATCGCCAAAGGCCCTACGATGACATCCACCTTGGCGCTTGTGCGCACTATCGCTCTCTCGCCTGTAGCCCCCTTGTTCGCTCCTGCCTTCATCATGCGGGAGGTGGCAATGGAGTTTGTTCCTAGTGCCAATATCTCCATTTCACGGTTTATTGCATTCCTCAGCCCCTTTATGATGGCTGCACCTATACCGCCCCCCTGTCCATCCATGACCATCACTATCATGCTGTCACCAGGTATTGATTTTGTGATTCACACTTGCCTTCCTTTAAACGACACCGCCTCAATAAATTCGCACTTTTTCGCCCTGCATTCATCAAAGATCCTCACAGTCATCTCCTCTAGGCATGACGGCTTATTGTCCACAAACTTATGGCGCCATTACGCCTTTTTCGTCGGCACACGCCCAATTCTCGTACAGAAACAGAATGACTCCACCGAAACCCGTAAAATACCGCCATAATCTAAAGGCCTTTAATCCGAGGCTACTCCGCGCCCCCTGATCACCCCCTTGACCTGGCGACGGGAATTCCATATATACGAAGAAATGTATTATACCATATTCGACTGAGAGCCGACATACTGACAGGTTTAACCTTCTATACTATAACATGAAGGCCGTTGACAAGAGAATCAGGAGTTTTTTAGGGTTGGTGTCTCTGCTGGACAAGTTATAAAATTGCCTCGCAATTTTATACAACGCGGCTTCGCCGCTTTAGCACTTTGGCAAATCTATTGCTTCTAGAGGGGCTCGGAGATCTCTTGGAAGGGCCGAACTTGGTTCAGGGCCCCTTCATCGGCGTACCTCCGGCGACTGGCGGGCGGCGGATTACTACAATCATATCCAGGAAGGAGACCTTCATATTACAAAAAGACATCTTCCGCCCGCCTGGGTGGCAACTTCATATCGCACTACCCATATGGCCCTTCGGCCCTGGAAAGAGATTGCTGAGCCCCTCAAATGTTCGATAGGAGCTAAACAGTGACGAAAAAGGAAATTCCTAAGCTATCAAGGTAACGGTGCAGAAACACTTTGGGAATAGATATGCCTCTAAATACTGATCTGGGACTACCGATATTCCTAGCCTTCTCGGTACTTTTTCCCCTGGGAACCTTTCTCCTCGGTTCCATCCCCTTTGGGAGGCTTATAGGCCAATGGGTCGCAGGAATAGATGTCACCCAGAGGGGCAGCGGGAACATTGGAGCCGCCAATGTGGCCAGAGTCATCGGGGTGAAATGGGGAATCCTTACCCTTTTTCTGGATGGACTCAAGGGGTTTCTTCCTCTCTTTCTTTTTGCCCTCCTCTTCCCCCAATCTGAGGCGATTCTGGCCCTCACGGGATTATCCGCTCTCTTGGGCCATCAATATTCCGTGTATCTGAGATTTCGAGGAGGGAAAGGGTTTGCCACCGCCCTAGGCGTTTATCTTGCCCTCTCTCCCGCTGCCTGCCTGGTATCTTTATTGGTGTTCGTTATCACGGTGTATGGATGGCGCTACATCTCCGTGGGATCTATGGTGTCTTCATGTATCATGCCCCTTATGCTCCTCGTTCTTGGCGAGTCGAGTGCGTTGATCACAGTGACCCTAATCATGGCCGTCCTGATATGTATTAATCACAGAGACAATTTATACCGATTGGCCAAAGGCCAAGAAAGGAAATGGGGAAAAACAGTCGTCAGGAGAGAAGATCCAGAAGACGTTCCAGCTCCTCATCGGAATAAAACGAGATGATAATGGTTCCTTGTTTGCCCCGCCTCCGCTTGATATCTACCTTTGTCCCCAGGGACCTCTTTAGTTCATCTGCAAGGGATCTAAAATAACCATCCTGCTCTGTATGATGCGACGTCGACTTCACTGGTGCCTTCTTCTTCTTTACCAGGTCTTCCACTTGTCGCACCGACAGGCCCTTCCTAATAATAAGATCCCTGATCTCTTTCTGTTCTGTAGGGTCCTTAAGACCAGCCAGCACACGGGCATGCCCCATGCTCAAGTTCTTATGGATGATATCATCTTGAATGGTCTTTGGAAGATTCAGGAGCCTCAATAAATTCGTAACAGTGGACCGGTCCATGTCCAATCTCTCGGCAAGGGCCTCTTGAGTCGCTTCCGTCACTTCCAGCCACCTTTTAAATGCGTGGGCCTCCTCAATGGGATTCAGGTCTTCTCTATGGATGTTCTCCACAAGGGCCAGTTCCAAGGACTCCGCGGGCGTAGTCTCCCGGACCACGACCGGGACCCTTTCCAGGCCCGCATTTTGGGCGGCACGCCAGCGGCGCTCACCCGCGATGAGTTGATACCCTTGATCTGTCTTTGTGACGAGAAGCGGCGTAAGGATTCCATCCTTCTTCACAGAGTCCTTCATAGCCTCCAGTTCCGGACCGTCAAACACCTGCCTCGGCTGATAAGGATTGGGCTCTATGTCCTCAATAGGGCACTGAAAGAAGGTTTCATCTCCACGACTCAGGCTGTTTCCCGCTGGAATGAGGGCTGATAGGCCCTTCCCCAACGCCCTCCGCTTTGTCATTGACTCTCACCTCGTTCAAGAAGTTCTTTAGCCAAAGCCAGATAACTCTGAGCCCCCTTGGACGTGATGTCGTAAAGGAGAACGGGCTTCCCGTGACTGGGGGCTTCACTCAGGCGCACATTTCTGGGAATAATCGTCTGAAAGACCGCTGCCTTGAAATGTCCTCGCACTTCGTCTTCTACCTGAACCGTAAGATTGTTCCGAGAATCATACATTGTCAGCAGGATCCCCTCCACATCCAGAGATGGATTAAGGCCTTGCCGTACCGCCCAAATGGTTTTCAACAACTGCGTCAACCCCTCTAGGGCATAGAATTCACACTGGAGTGGAATTAAGACAGAATCTGAGGCGGTCATGGCATTCACTGTAAGAAAACCCAGCGAAGGAGGACAATCAAGGAAGATGTAATCATATCGCTCTTTGAGTGGAAAGAGTTTACTCCTGAGCCTATACTCCCTTTTCTCAATAGAGACCATTTCCACTTCTGCACCGATCAGGTCACCCGTAGCCCCAACAAGATCTAATCCAGGCAAATCCGTCGAGACGATCACCCTTGCCTCAGGCACGGAACCTAGCATCATATCATAAAGGCCTTCGACCCCTTCTCCTTTGTCGCCCCCTAGTCCGCTTGTTGCGTTGCCCTGAGGATCGCAATCCACCAGAAGACAGGTCTTTTCTGCAGCCGCAAGGGAGGCGGCCAGGTTTATGGCAGTGGTTGTCTTTCCCACTCCTCCCTTTTGGTTTGCAATGGAGATAATGGTTCCCATGAAATTAGCCTGGTCACGCGAAGCATTCTTGATCTCGTCTATTTGCCAGGACCCCCCCTACTGAAGCCCCGGGCACACTCTCTACTGCGAAAAAGCAAATAACACAATCCACCATATTTGGAAAGCAAAATCCATGTTTCACGTGAAACATGGACAGGACCACAGGCTTCTCTACACCTCACAAAAAAGCCCTACCGGAGTCTCGCCGAGAACCAACAGGTATAAGAAGGCTTGCCTTAGTGTGTTATTTATTATTATATTTAGTGTTGCTTGATCTATCCTCTTTATATTATGTTTAACGTCCTTTGATTTTGCCAACCATGTGCTCCACTCAAGAAGCTTGCACGGATCGCCCCAGATCTGTCCGGTGTGCCGGACTGTGGTGGCCCCAAGCAATAATTCTTGTCTATTTTGAAAAACATTATGGAATTTTAAAAAAAAATAGATGTCCTTTTTTTCAGAATTCCCTTCTCTCTATATATCCATTGCCCTCCAATCGTTATCATACCAATACAAGAGCCTTGACCTGTAAGCCTTTCCGGTAATATGCAAGAAACCTACCTAAACTTTTCGCAGATTTCTCAATGGATCCTACGCCAAAAAAACCAATGAAAAGAAATGAAAAATGCCAAAAAACGCCAAAAAACAAAGAATATCGGAACAATCAGATTGTTAGTGCATTTCTACACCAAGAGGAAATACTTGACAACCATTTGATTTCAAACTTAAAAATGTTGTTCGATTTTCTTTGCTTTTCACCGAACCTTATCCCCACCAAAAAAGAACATTCTATGCTTTCAGGAAGTTAGGCTATGTCAAGAATCTAACACGACCTAAATATTTCCGGCTGTCCATCCGCTTTGACAGAGATCAGGATATATGATGAAAAAGCGCCTAATCATTTGCTTGGAAGAAATGGAGGCTCGCTGCTGTACCTGTTCAACTTGCTCTAGATCTTTTCGTGCGCTGGCTGACCTAATTACTTAACCCTTCCCTTTCTTGGAGAGTCCACAATGAGCAGTATTTGGGAGAATGTAAAAAGAGAGATCGAGCCCACAATTCCGAAGAAAAACTTCCAACTATGGATAGACCCTGTGACCTTTTTGGAAAATAAGGATAATACCATTGTCTTAGGATGCCCCAATAAATTTTCCAGAGACTGGATTAGGGATAATTATATGGGAATCATTGAACAAAGACTGGGCACACTCGGCAACAGCCATTACAAACTCGCCTTAAAGGTTAAGCCTTCACGAAAAAGGTCTGTATCTAGCAACCCACCAAGTGGATCAAAGCAACTCCCCCTCCCCCATATGCCGACGAAGAGAAGAAGCGGGAGAGGATGGCTTCATAGAGAATACACCTTTGATCGCTTTGTTGTGGGGCAATGCAATGAGTTTGCCTACTCTGCCTCAAAGGCCCTGGCCCTAGGGGATAATCAGCCTTACAACCCCCTCTTCATGTTGGCCGGCACCGGCCTCGGAAAAAGCCACCTCACCCAGGCCATTGGTCATGCCATCCTGGACCAGGATTCGAGTGTCAGAGTAAGTTACGTTACGGCAGAAGATTTTGTCAATGAGATGATCTTTGCCCTAAAGAACGGGCGGATCGATGAATTTAAAAACAAATACCGCCGCTGCTGCGATGTCCTCCTTTTGGAGGAGATTCATTTTCTTGGAGGTAAGGCAAAAACACAGATCGAACTGGGTTATACCTTGGATGCCCTGGCGAACGAAGACAAGAAGATTATCTTTACCAGCCCTCTCTTACCCAAAGATATTCCAACCCTGACAAAAGAGCTTTCATCTCGTCTCACGTCAGGTGTCATAACAAGACTTGAAAGACCTGACTACAATACTGCCGTGAAAATTCTGGAAAAAAAGGCCACAGAGCGAGGTCTTTCCCTTTCAGAAGACATCATTCATCTCTTTGCAAAACACCTCACTCGAGATATCCGCCAGATGGAGAGTGCCCTCAGGTGCCTTAAGGCCAAATCAGAGCTCATGAAAGCCGAGATGAACCTCGATCTGGCCAAAGAGGTCCTTCGATGCCATGTCACTGAGCAAGAGTCCATAACCATGCAAAACATTGAAAAGCATGTGTGCCAGTATTTTAAGATTGAACCTCAAATCCTACGGTCGAAATCAAGGAAAAAGATCCATTCATACCCTCGAAGTGTTTACGTCTACCTCTGTCGCCACTATACCGATGCAACCCTCGAAGATATCGGCAAATCCGTAAGCCGGAATCATTCCACGGCACTCTATGCCTCTGAGGTCATTGAACATAAAATCAAGGTAGACAGTAAGGTCAAAAGCCAGCTCAGTTTTCTTCAACAGAAGCTGAAAAGCACCACAAAATGATTCAGCGAGAGCCCTTCCCCTTAAAAATGATAGGCCTATGGTCCATATTGGTCCTTTGCGGCCTGGCCACTGCTTATCTCATTGTTATTGCAATGGTTTGTGTTTGGGTAGGGTTATATCACTTCCCGCAGGATGGCTTCTGGGTCCCCATACTGGCCGGGACGATCTCCACGTTCTTCATTCTGTGGCTGTTTGTGCGAGTGTCCAGGGGGACCCTCAACAAAATGACAGAAAAAGATGACCTTGATCTATAGATTTCTACTCCTTGCCTTCATCGTAGAAAGAGATCAGATATTCCTCCTCCTTAGGAGATAGGTTGAATCTCAGTCCCGCCTCCCGAATAAGTTCCTGGACTCCCTTTTCTTTATCCTCCTGTTGTTCCTCGGAAATCCACCTAACTGCCTGTCTAAGCTTCTCCCCTTTGGGTTGAATCGTTGCCACGGATATTCTCCTTTCAATATATCAAATTAGGTTCATCCGGTTAATGAGTACGCAATGATATGATCGTGCACTTCAGTTGAACATCGAGGGAATGGTGATGAAATCTTTTCATCGATTCCGAGTCTCCCGGCCTGGTCATTTCAAACAGTTGCGGGCGGGTGATGCCTCCCCCCTCCGCTGTTCTTCCCGCCTCTTCGAAGCGGGAAGCCAGGGGGTCCCCCATTCCGTAACTGTTTGAAATAACGTAGGCCTCCCGACAGTCACTCTGAAAAGACCTCATCACCATTCTCCTCGTGTGCAGGCATATCTCCTAATAATTCGTACTCATTAACCGGATGAACCTCAAATCACAATTATAAGAGACTCTCCTGTCTTGCTCATGGGCATCTCGCTTCAAGACCGCATCCCAATAGGAAAGCTCAGGGCTTAGGCAGAGCAATCCTTTTCTTGCGTCCCGTGTCGTGTGCCCTATGCATCGTTTTGGCCAGGGGACCAAAACGATGCAAGGCTAGTGGCTTGTATCATATATTCACGAATCAGTAAGAAATGAGGCATGGGCTGTTCTCTCAAGACGATATCTCAAAAAGAGTTCCACTGAATCCCGCAGTGATCTGAACTTTGAGGGTTTACGCCCCAGAACTTTTGGCAGAATGTATAGCTCACTTGGAAAGAACGGCCTCTTAAACCCTCAAAGCTCAGATCACCGCCGCTGGCCCCTATAGATGTCGTCTTGAGAGAATAGTCCGTGCCTTATTGCACATCAGAATAATCAGAATTCTGTCAAGAACTCCGAATATCAGTCCAAGAAACTGTGATACGAGGCACTAGTTTCAGTCACCTAATATATCCTTCCAGCAAATGATGATCCGACCTCAATGAGGTCCAATCTGGTCTCACCGACAAATTACCGCCAGACAAAAGTTTAAGATTGCACACAGACTGGGCTAAGGATATACTTCCAGTCATTGGGACCATGAGACGCACCATCATAATATCGACCTTGCTCGCGATGATGTTGTTGGGGCTCCCTGTTTTGGGAATCCTCCTCGCTGACAAGGAGATCACCCCTTACCTGGAGTTTCCTCCCCGGACATCCTATGTCCGACATGCGCCTTTCTCTTGGCCCGTGTTCATGGCTTACGCCCTTTTCATTCTCGCTTGGCTCACCCCCTTCCTCATCCGTCTGGCAAGGGCAGACCATCGCGCACCCGCCGCCACGCCACCAAATACTTTCCCCTTCCCTTGGTGGGGCTGGGGAGGGATCTTGTTTGCCATTACCGCCTGGATCTTGGCATGGACACGTCTTCCCTGGCTTTCTGATTTCCAGGCTCACACCTTCGCCCCACTCTGGTTAGGGTATATCATCACCATCAATGCCCTTACCTACCGTCGTTCAGGCCGCTGCATGTTACGAAACCGACCTTGCTCTTTTCTCCTCCTCTTTCCCGTCAGCGCGGGCTTTTGGTGGTTCTTTGAATACCTAAATCGATTCCTGCAGAACTGGTATTATGTGGGCCCCGTCTTTGGTCCATGGGAGTATTTCTGGTATGCGACTCTGCCTTTCTCAACCGTTCTGCCCGCTGTCATGGGAACCCGGGATTGGTTGCTTAGTTTCTCATGGGCTCAGCGGTATTTTCAAGCATTCTTTCCCATTCGATTTTCCCGCCCTCAAGCCGTGGCCTGGGCTGTCCTCTTGGGCATAGGGGCAGGTCTGGCTGGCATAGGAATCTGGCCCGACTATCTCTTCCCTCTCATATGGGTATCTCCTGTCCTCATCATCATCTCCCTTCAGACGATCTTCAGAGAACCCCATCTTTTTTCCCCGCTCTCTCACGGAGATTGGCGAGACGTATTCTCCTCTGCCTCGTCCGCTTTGGTTTGTGGTCTATTTTGGGAAATGTGGAATGCTCACAGTCTGGCCAAGTGGGAATACAACATCCCCTTTGTCCATGCCTTCGAAGTATTTGAGATGCCGGTTCTTGGATATGCAGGGTACCTGCCATTTGGGTTGGTATGCGTGGTCATAAGCCAGATCGTCATGGGAAAAGAAATAAACAACTGAAGAATGGGCCATCAAAAGATGGGGGATGTAGTCAGGTTCATCGGTTCGTGTAGAGAATCTCTCTCATGCGCCTTGTTCAATCAGGCTCATGGATCCAGCTCAGGCTTCAGCTCTCTGGTCATAACATCTATGACCGCCTGTTTTGGGTCCTTTCCGTGGTAAAGAATTTGGTAGACCTCTGTGGTAATAGGCATATCTACGCCCATTTTCATACCCAGTTGGTGTGCGGAAACAGACGTCTTGACCCCTTCGGCCACCATATCCATGCTATTAACGATCTCGTCCAGCCTCATCCCTTGTCCGATCTTTAGCCCCACGGTCCGATTTCTGCTCAATTCCCCCGTGCAGGTCAAGACGAGGTCTCCCATGCCCGCAAGACCGGCAAATGTCAATGGTATGGCGCCCATGGCTACACCCAACCGGGTAATTTCGGCCAATCCCCTGGTCATCAATGCCGCCCGGGAATTGTGTCCGAAATTCAAGCCGGTTGCCGTGCCGGCAGCAATGGCGATCACATTTTTCAGCGCCCCGCCCAATTCTACGCCTATCACATCCTGAGAGACATACACCCTGAAAAACTCGGTATAGAAGAGCCGTTGAATCCTCTCGCCATGGCGCTTGTCCCGACATCCTATGGTCACCGCCGTAGGGTGTTTCTGATAGACTTCCCTCGCAAAGCTGGGCCCTGCCAGGCAGGCGTATTGACCCATATATTCTTTCGGCAAGACCTCTTCCGCCACCTGAGACATGGTCAACAGGGACACGTTCTCAATCCCTTTATTGGCTGTCATTAAGGCGGTCTCTGGACGGAGATGGGGCTTCATGTGATTCAAGACTTCTCGAAAAACATGAGAAGGCACGACCACGAGCACAAGTTCCTTGTCTACCAGGGCCTCCTCATAGGATCTCACCGGATTGAGACGACGGTCCAGCGGCATGTCCGGCAGGAACTTCTTGTTGATGTGATCCTCCTTGATCTGATGACATACCTCTTCCTCCCTGACCCACAGGTCTACATTACATCCCCTCTCAACGAGGAGATTTGCCAGTGTGGTCCCCCAACTGCCGGCGCCGATGACAGCGACCTTTGATATTTCAGATTTCGACATGGTCCACCCCTATTGCCGTGAAGACCTTCTCTCCTGATGTAATCATACCCTTTATTCCTCTTCCATAAACTTGGCCACTCCGACCACCTTTTCACCTTCTCCAAGATTGATCAGTTTCACACCCTGGGTATTCCGCCCTATCACAGAGATATCCCCCACTCTAAACCGAATGATTTTCCCTTGCCCCGTGATGATCATGAGTTCATCTAGATCCGTGACTTGATAGGAATAGACCACCGGGCCATTTCTCTCCGAGGTCTTTATGGTCAGAATACCCTTGCCACCCCTGGCCTGGCGCCGATATTCTTCCATTCGGGTCCTTTTTCCATAACCATTCTCTGTCACCGTGAGGACCGTGGCCTCTTCTTCTCCCAGGACCTCCATACCCACCAGATGGTCCTCTGGCTCCATCCTGATCCCGATATTCCCTTCCACGACCCTTCCCATACTCCTTAAGTCAGACTCCTTAAAACGGATGGACTTTCCCTGCCGTGTCGTTAGAAAGACATCGTTTTCCCCACTCGATAGCCGCACAGCAATCAGTTCGTCCTCTTCTCTGATCTTGATGGCCGCAATGCCCGTTGCCCTTGGGTGACTGTAGGCTTCCAGCGCTGTCTTCTTTATAATGCCTCTCTTGGTGGCCATAACAACGTATTTGTCTTCACTAAAATCCCTTACCGACAGGGTGGTCTCCACGTGCTCGCCCTTCTTCAGATCAAGAAGATTCACGATCGCTTTACCCCTGGACATACGGCCGGCCTCGGGAATTTCATGGACCTTCTTCCAGTAGACGCGCCCTTTGTTGGTAAAGAAGAGCAGATAGTCATGGGAAGAGGCGATAAAGAGGTTTTCGACAAAGTCCTCTGCCTTGGGTCTCACACCGGTCAGCCCCTTCCCCCCGCGGCGTTGGGCGCGATAAAGGCTGATGGGATTTCTTTTAATATATCCCTGATGACTCAGCGTAACCACCATGTCTTCTTCTGCGATGAGATCCTCCAAGTCAAGCTCTCCCGTTTCTTCGAGGATTTCCGTTCTTCGCTCATCACCGTATTTTTCTTTAATTTCTGTGACCTCCTCCTTGATGAGTTGAAGCACCAGGGTATTGCTCTCAAGAATGGCCTTAAACCGGGCAATGCTCTTGATCAAGTCCTGATATTCCGCATCCAGCTTCTCCCTTTCAAGACCGGTCAGGCGCTGTAATCTCATATCCAGTATGGCTTGGGCTTGAACATCTGAGAACTCAAACTCAGAGATCAACCGGGCCTTGGCCTCCTGAGGGTCAGAGGATGACCGGATCAACTCAATCACATCATCCAGAAAGTCCAGAGCCTTTTTGAGTCCTTCGAGAATATGGGCACGCTCTTCCGCCTTCCTTAGATCATATTGGGTCCTTCGTATGATGATCTCTCGACGGTGATTGATGAAGTGTTCCAGAAACTCTTTCAGTTTCAAGACCTGCGGTTGCCCGTTGACAATGGCCAAGAGAATGATGCCGAAAGAAACCTCCATCTGGGTGAATTTATAGAGACGATTGAGTATCACCAGGGGCATGGCATCTCTTTTGACTTCTATCACGATTCGCATCCCGTCTTTGTCTGATTCGTCCCTGATGTCAGAGACACCCTCTATCTTTTTCTCCTTAACCAACTCGGCAATCTTCTCTAACAGGCGGGTTTTATTCACCTGGTAAGGAATCTCTGAAATCACGATCCTTTCCCGGTTCTTCCCTACTTTCTCCACAAACCCTCTGCCTCTTATCTTGATAATACCCTTCCCCGTTTTATAGGCCTGATGAATTCCCTTTTTCCCGACGATAAACCCACCTGTGGGAAATTCAGGTCCTGGGATAAGCTTTATCAGTTCCTCAAAACCGGCATCAGGCTGATCAATCACCCTCATAATGGCGTCACAGACTTCGGAGAGATTATGGGGTGGGATGTTCGTGGCCATACCCACGGCAATTCCCGAACTCCCATTGATCAGCAGATTGGGGATCGTGGTGGGGAGGATGACCGGTTCAGAAAGCGAGTCGTCATAATTAGAGGCCCAATCCACCGTCTCCTTATCAATATCGGATAAAAAATCCTGTGCCAGCTGCGTCATTCTGACTTCCGTGTAACGCATGGCTGCAGGGGGGTCCCCGTCAATGGATCCAAAATTCCCCTGACCATTGACAAGGGGGTATCTTAGAGAAAAGTCCTGCGCCATTCGAACGATGGCGTCATAGACGGCGGCATCTCCATGGGGGTGGTATTTTCCTATAACGTCTCCAACGACTCTGGCAGACTTTTTGTAGGCCCTGTTGTAGTAATTTTTCAGTTCCAGCATACTGTAGAGCACGCGTCTGTGAACCGGTTTGAGACCATCTCGAATATCGGGCAGGGCTCTGCCCACGATGACACTCATCGAGTATTCGAGATAAGATTTTTTCATTTCATCTTCTATATTAACTGTATCGGATTCTATTTTACCGACCATCTTTTTCTCCTCTTGAACTCGCCTTCTGCAAAAACCTAAAACAAACTTATCGTCTACACGAAAAGGGTGGAGAAAATCCCACGATAAACCTCCCTCTTCTTAAATCACATATATCTCTGGGATCTCTATTTTTGATAGTCCTGAACGGGTCCAATGAATCAGGGTGGAATCAAAGAAAAGGAAATCTATAGACTCTTGAGGTATATTCTGGAAACAAAGGGGCCTAATTAGTGAGCGTTAGATGTCCAACTCAGTTACTTCCAGCGCGTTATTCTGAATAAATTCTCTCCTTGGCTCGACCTTATCTCCCATAAGAATCGTAAAAATATCGTCCGCCTCCAACACATCCTCGATTCGCACTTTGAGTAACGTCCTTTTCTCAGGGTCCATGGTGGTTGTCCAGAGTTGAGCTGGATTCATTTCACCCAACCCCTTGTATCTCTGGATGGCTAAACCTTTCTTTGCCCTGCCCATTAGTGCCTCCAGAAGCTGTTGAAGATCATCAATCTTCTCTTCCTGGGCATCGGCTCTGATGATAAAGGTTTTATGTAACAGTTCTCCTAATTGTTTAGATATTCCCAACATCTGCCTCAATTCAGGAGATGAAAAGAACTCCCAGTTTACCGTTGTTGTGTGCCCTCCATTAAGTCTCTCATTGACGAGGAACTCGTAGTACCCACCCTGCTCGCCTAATTGAATATCTCGGACCTCAAAATTGGATTCCTGCAGTCTCTCAAAAAGAGTGTCCATGAATTCCTTATTCTTGAACACTGTCTTATCTTTGGCCCCCGCGGACACCAGAAATTCCACAAATCTGCGACTATACCCCCTTTTAGAAAGTCTCTCTATATTCTCGTAAAATCGAATGGCTGCGTTGAGAAAATTCATAAGTTTGGTATTGGAAATCTCCTCGCCGTTATCCAGATAGACTTTCTCTTTCTCTGATATCCTCTTTAACAGGTGTTGATTCAGACCCTCTTCATCCTTAATATACAACTCCCTCTTGCCTGCCAAGATGCGGTACAAAGGGGGCTGTGCCACATAGAGATGGCCTCTTTCAATCAGTTCAGGCATCTGTCTATAGAAGAATGTAAGAAGCAGGGTCCGGATATGAGAGCCATCTACATCGGCATCTGTCATGATGATCACTTTGTGATATCGGAGTGAGTCTATTTTGTACTCTTCCTCCCCTATTCCCGTGCCTAAGGCAGTGATCATGGTGCGTATCTCTTCACTGGAGATCATCTTGTCGAACCGCGCCTTTTCCACATTCAGGATTTTCCCTTTCAGGGGAAGAATAGCCTGAAAGCGTCTATCTCTCCCCTGCTTTGCGGATCCCCCTGCCGAGTCCCCCTCCACAATGAATATTTCACTGCGTGTCGCATCTCTTTCCTGACAGTCCGCAAGTTTTCCGGGCAGGGAATGGTCTGAAAGAACACCTTTTCGTCGAGCAAGCTCCTTTGCTTTTCTTGCAGCCTCTCTGGCTCGGGCCGCATCAATCACTTTTGATAGAATAGATTTAATAACAGACGGGTTTTCCTCAAAGAAACTGCTTAATCCTTCGTTTAGAAGGTTTTCGACCAAACCCTTTACTTCGCTATTACCCAGTTTGGTTTTTGTTTGTCCTTCAAACTGGGGATCCGGCAGTTGTAAACTGATAACCCCGGTCAGACCTTCTCTCACGTCATCCCCTGACACTTTGTCCTTAAAGCCCTTTGTCTGCTTGGCATTCTGAAGATAAAGGTTGATACTTCTTGTTAAAGCGGACCGAAATCCACTCAGGTGAGACCCACCTTCGGCGGTATTGATGTTATTCGCAAATGTATAGAGGGTCTCTTTATAGGAATTATTGTATTGAAGAGCAATTTCTATAAGGACGCCGTTCTTCTCTCCTGACACATAAATCGGTTTCTTATGAATAACGTCCTTATTCTTATTGAGGTGCTCTACAAAGGACTTTATTCCCCCCTCATACATAAATTCCTTTTTCTTTCCTGTTCGCTCATCCGCAATCTGAATCTCGACGCCTTTTGTGAGAAAAGCGAGTTCTCTCATCCTCCTTG
>CAZCCX010000005.1:0-2267 GCA_964497115.1 uncultured Desulfobacteraceae bacterium | reverse complement strand
GCTAGGGTATCAAAGTCAAATAGGTCACGCTCTAAGATCTGGTTATCAGGAAGAAAATGAATCTTGGTCCCACGTTTTTTTGTCTCTCCCTTAATTTGGAGTTGATTTTGAGGAATTCCCCTCTCATATCTCTGAAAATAGACTTTACTGTCCCTATAGACTTCCACCTCCAAATACTCTGAAAGGGCATTGACCACGGAGACCCCTACGCCATGAAGACCTCCTGATACCCGATAAGTCTTATTGTCAAATTTTCCTCCGGCGTGAAGTTTCGTCATCACCACTTCTAAAGCCGGCACCTTTTCAGTCCTATGTATATCCACAGGGATTCCACGCCCGTTATCCATGATCGTGATACTCTCATCGCTTAAGAGCTCGACCTGTATCCGATCACAGTGTCCGGCCATAGCCTCGTCTATGCTATTATCTACCACCTCGTTAACCAGGTGATGCAATCCCTCAAAAGCTGTATTCCCTATATACATTGCGGGTCTTTTTCGGACCGCACTTAACCCGTCCAGAACTTTGATATCAGATGCACCGTAAGTTGAATCTTCACCCATTTTTTTATAGCCTCATCGGCATAATCAGCCCTAAAAATCCTTTATCATTCTTCCCAGTGATCACACAGGGACTCGAATTGTCAATCACACCCAATTCCACCACATCACTTCCCATCACCTGAAGCACATCTATGAAATATCTAGCATTAAATCCCAGTTCCAGGCTTTCTCCCTCATATTTCACCTTAAGATTTTCCTGTGCGTCTCCAAGGTCAGGATTGATGGATACCAATTCCAAATTGTCTTCATGTAACGTCATTCTGACACCTTTGTAACTTTCGTTGCTTAGAATAACCATCTTCTTCATCCCATCTAACAGGGCTATTCTGTTAATCGGAATAACGTATTTCATTTTCTCAGGAATCACTGCATTGTAATCAGGAAATTGGCTTTCCAGTAAGCGAATGACGATAAGGATATTCTCCCTTCGCACGACAAAGTTATTCTTTTCGAATCCTACGTTTACCGGTCCCCCTTCGGAGGCCAATTTGTTTAGTTCCAATATTCCTTTCTTTGGAATCATAACCCCGCCGTTCATCTTGAGCTTTTCGACTTCTTCAACCTCTCTATCAATCTTAGATAAACGGTGCCCGTCGGTAGAGACCATCCTGAATAAAGACTTCTCCTTCTGGGTTACGACTTCCGTGAACACGCCTGAGAGTTTGAATCCAGCATCTTCTAGAGCTACAGAATATATGGTGTTACTGATCATATCTTTCAGAATAGTCCCATCCATCTCTATCGTAACCACATCCTTAGGTTCAACAAGCAAGGGATACTCATCTGCAGGAAGACAGGCCAAATTGAATCGGGCGTCCTCATCTGAAATGGATACCCAGCTGTTTTCTTTCTCTTTAATGGAAATTTCGGAACGCTTACTTTCCTTTAGTATTTCAAAGAGTTTTCTTCCTGATATAGTAATACTTCCAGGATTTATCACTTCAGCCGCAATTTTCTGTTGATAGCTGATTTCTAGATCTGTCGCTGAAATAGTAATATTTGATTTCTCTACTGATAGAAGAATCATTGAAAGTATGGGGATGTTGCTCCTTTTTTCAATGATGCTTTGTACCCGGGAAATGGCTTTGTGAAGGTCATCTCTATCAATTTTTATCTCCATACTCCCCCTCCCATTTTATGTTTTATATAGATCCTTAAATTAATAATCATATTAATAATTAGGTGTATTGATGAAAAACTATTTAACCTGTTGAAAAGAATTAAAAAAATATTGAATATATTTTTGCAGAAATCTCATCATTTTTCACATGAATAACTTGGGTCAATTGTCAGAATGGCTGATGTAAATCATTTTGTTCAATTTTGATGAAAAGATTACTAAAAGCCATAAACCCCAAAAAAATCTAACAATAAAAAATATCAACTTAATAGATTTTCAATCTTTTTCAGATCATGAGTAATTTCCTTTTTCATATCCTTATACTTATTTATCCGTTTTACTGCATAAAGGACAGTAGAATGATCCTTCTTTCCAAAGGCTTCTCCAATTTTTTTTAAAGACAAGTCCGTGTATTTTCTACACAGATACATAGCCAGTTGTCTGGGATAAGAATATATTCTTTGTTTTTTATTTGAGATTAACTCAGATAAAGGGATGTTAAAGTATCCTGCAGTGATGGATTTGACATCATCAATCTCTATGCGCCTCATACGATAATCCTTGATAAATGACTTGGCCATGGA
>CAZCCX010000004.1:14256-25767 GCA_964497115.1 uncultured Desulfobacteraceae bacterium | reverse complement strand
ATCCTTTATCTGCTCCCAGATATTGTCTTTATTTCATTGCCCGCCGCTACTCTGATGGCTGTGTTTGTCGCATTTCTCCGTCTATCCGGCAACAATGAGATTCTGGCCATGAAGTCTTCAGGAATTAGCCTTTTTCAGATGCTCCCGACCGTTCTTATGGTCTCTTTTTCAAGTTGTCTGATTGCCGCATACTTGGGTATCCTTGGGATCCCTTGGGGAAATAAATCATTTAAAGATCTGGGATTTCAGATCGCGCAGTCGGGAGTTAATTTGAACATTAAGGAGCGGGTTTTCTTCCAACCGTTTGACGACTTCACGTTCTACATTAACAGCTATTCCACCCGTGAAAAATTGATGAGAGACGTGTTCATGGCAGACAAAAGCGACCCTATAATTACAAAGACCATCGTAGCCAAAGAAGCCAGGATTCTCTCTGATCCCGAATCAAGGACCATCAGCATCGTCCTTCGAGACGGCACCATTTTCTTCGTAGACAAAGATTTGGAGTCAACAAGCTTTCTTACGTTTGAAAGCCGGAGTTTCAGTATTGGGATGGATGATATGATGAAGAATGTTGCATCGCGAAACAAAGATCCTGAAGAGATGTCCTTAAGAGAATTGGCGGATTATATCAAGCGTGAAACAAAAGGAGAGACAGGTTACAATATCGCCCTCATACAGCTTTTGGAAAAGTTTTCAATACCTGTGGCCGCCTTTCTGATGGGTTTCATAGGCGTTCCTCTGGGGGCGCAATTGAGATCCGCAGGGCGAACCATAGGCATTGTTGTCGGTTTGATCGTTTTTATTCTCTATTATTTGTGTCTGCTCGGTGTAAGGAATCTATGTGAACTTGGATCTGTTTCCCCTCTCATTGGTGTATGGGCGCCTGATATATTCTTGCTCATCTCCTGTCTCTACCTCTGGCACAGGGCTGCCAAGGAGCATCCCTTTCAGGTTCTGGAAAACATGAGATTCAAATGGGAGAGCAGACAGCGCAAGAGTTATGGGATGGGAAAATAAATGAAGACCCTTCCAAAATATCTCACAAAAGAGTTTTTTAGGCTCTTGTGCCTTTGTCTGATCATTTTTGTATCGATATATCTCATCATAGATTTTGTCCAAAAAACGGACAATTTCATTCAAGCCCGAGTACCGGCAGGGATTATGCTAAGTTTTTTCATCTACAAGGCTCCCCTGATATTTATACGGATGCTTCCTGTTGCTACCCTGATCTCCGTCATCCTCATGTTTTCGTTTTTGAAAAAAAGGAACGAACTGACAGCCATGAAGGCAGGGGGGCTCAATATTTTCAGAGTGACCCAGCCTGTCTTTCTGAGCGCCATGCTGCTTGGGATCATCTTGTTT
Organism: uncultured Desulfobacteraceae bacterium; assembly: GCA_964497115.1. Taxonomy (GTDB): domain Bacteria; phylum Desulfobacterota; class DSM-4660; order Desulfatiglandales; family HGW-15; genus JAFGFY01. Next base: position 24,402 of record CAZCCX010000004.1, on the reverse strand, counting down.
CTATTGAATGAGATCGTGGTCCCGTACACGACCTCAAGGTCCAATGAAATCTGGAGCATTGAAGTAAACAAGCGTGATCCGGCCCAGTTCCACAAAATAGACCAGAAATGGTATAAGGGCTCAAACGCCATATATTGGATGCGACGCTTTGATTACACTGATCAGAGTATTGAGAGCCCAACCTTTTATTTTTTCGATGACTCTTTTCGTTTAATCAAAAGAATAGACGCCCAAAGGGCCGTCTGGGCACAAGCTAAATGGAGGGTTGAGAAAGGGGTTTCCCAAGAGATCGATCCTGCGGGGGGATACCGCAGCGAGAAATTTGAGACCCTCTTGCTGCCATTGAAGGAAACCCCTGAAGACTTTATGGAAAGCTTTGGAGAGAAGGATAAAGACCCCGATGAGATGAGCTACTGGCAGCTGAAACGACATGCTCAAAGAGTGCTCATGGAGGGCTATGATAATACGGAATATCTTGTGGATATGAACTTTAAATTAGCCTACCCATTCATTGTTCTCATTATGGCCCTTATTGGTATCCCGATTTCCTTGAAGTTTGAAAAAGCAGACACTCCCTTTGCCATCTCTGTGGGGATGGGTTTATGTTTTTTATATTATATCGCTCTCTATTTTCCAAGGTCCCTTGGTCTGTCAGGGCTCCTGCCACCGATCCTCTCGGCCTGGCTGGGTAATCTGATCTTCTTGTTTTTCGGCATCTATTTAATGATGAAGATCGAGAGGTAAACACCTGGGACACCGTAATTTTTGATTAAAGGTTTCTGTTCTGGAAAAGACTGGCAAAGAGGCTTAAGTCGCTATATAGTGAGATACCCCGCAACCATTAACCTTCCGATCATCTATAAAGATGAGGGCGGAAATATTCGCCGAAAGAAACAGGGTTTAAACGGGAAATGATGATAAGCAACCAACCTTTATGAAAGCTTTATCCATATATTACTATCTGCTCCTCTTTGGGGGAAGTTTTGTGTTTTCCCTGATTCTGACGCCCCTTGCGAGAAGATTGGCCCTTGCCACCGGACGAGTGGCCGTTCCCAAGGATAACAGGTGGCACAAAAAAGAGACGGCCCTCTTTGGAGGCATTAGCATATTTATCTCTTTCATCAGTGTCTGGTTCCTGGCCCAGTATTTTTTAGGCTGGAAGGTTTTTGGTTCGCCTTTTTTGCCCATGATTGTCTGTTCAATCGCCGTCTTTTTGCTAGGCCTGGCAGACGACTTGTGCGACATAGACCCGCAGCACAAACTGGCCGGACAGATTATCATCACGGCTGTGCTCACATTCTTCGGCTTCAGGCTGGACTGGACCGATTTTGATACAGCCAATATATTTCTCTCGATCTTCTGGATCGTCGGCATTACAAATGCCTTCAATCTTCTGGATAATATGGATGGGCTTTCAGCCGGCATCGCCTTTATCGCCGGGTTCTTTCTTTTTTTGATGCACTATTTGAATGGCCACATAGGCCTGCCTGTGGGGCCTGTGCTGCTCATAAGCGCCATTTACTTGGGATCCCTTCTTGGTTTTTTGATATACAATGTCTATCCGGCCTCCATCTTCATGGGAGACGCGGGGAGCCTTTTCATCGGTTTTGTCCTGGCTTGTATGACTGTTATCAGTGAACCTGGAAGACAGATGAGTGGGGCTGCCGGGCATTTGCTTTCCGTAATTGCGATTCCGGTCCTGATGGTCTTTATACCTATCTTAGATACGGGCTTTGTCAGTTTCATGCGAAAGCTCTTCCGACGCCCCATATCCCAAGGAGGACGAGACCATTCATCCCATCGCATGGTCGCTATCGGTTTCTCAGAGAGAAAAGCCGTCTTTGTTCTTTACGTGTTTTCCTTCGTATCCGGTTTAATTGCCCTATCCATTGGACAACTCAGTACCGGTACAAGTCTGATGGTCATTGTCTTTTATCTTCTGTTCGTCCTTTTCTTCTGGATTCACTTGGCAAAAGTCAAAGTTTATTCCGAAGAATCCGTTCTGAACCGGCCCAATGGAAAAGGTGTGACGCCTATATTGATCGAGATCACATACAAAAAAAGGATTCTTGAGGTCCTCCTGGATCTGATCTTGATCACGGCAGCCTATTATACAGCCTTTCTTCTGAGGTTTGAGGGAGAATTGGGGGACAACTTTCCCTTTTTCCTGAAATCTTTGCCCATTATGATCGCCTGTCAGATCTTTTGGTTTTACATCATAGGTGTCTATCGAGGTGATTGGGAAAGCACGAGTATTAGAGACCTGACCGATTATGCCAAGGCCGTCACAGGCGGAACCGTCATGTCCATGCTAACCCTTCTTTTCATGTATCGTTTCGCCAGCTTTTCTAGATATGTTTTTGTCATTTACTGGATTCTCATGCTCGTCATGTTATCCCTCTCCAGGCTCTCTTTCCGTCTGTTCGATGAAGGAATCAGGAAAGGGAATCATAGTGGAAAACCCACGCTCATCTATGGGGCCGGGATTGGCGGACAGATGATCGTCAGAGAAATAGAGAAAAACCACACTCTTGGCTTATCCCTTGTGGGCCTGATTGACGATAATCCTCGCAAACACAAAAGGAAGATTATGGGGTACCCGGTATTCGGCAGTCAAAAAGGACTTGAAAAAATCATCAAGAAACATCATATACAACAGATCATTATCTCCTTTAAACTCAATGGGGGAAAAAAGAGGAGGGAGATCGAAAATCTCTGCGAAAGCCTGGAGCTGGAGGTTGAAGTCACTCAGATGAGACTGGTGATAGGCTAGACCCGAAAGTCGCACGCAACTTGTAAATTCGATCTAGACCGTTGCAACAAGAAACCATTGCCGGCAAAAGAATCGGAGCATTCGGGAAAACACGACTTCTGGAGTAGTGGAGTTCTGGAGTGTTGGAGTGATGCCTTGTTTTAGTTTTTCCCAATACTCCAGTCCTCCATTACTCCCTGGCCCAGACCGACACCCAAGGCCGGAGCAAAAGATCAGTTCCATTTTGAAATACAAGTGAATGGAAGGCATGTCTCTGTAAATCGCACCAGGGCGGGCCATCACTTCGATCCGTTGTAGGCCAGAACCTATGGAAAAGATTTTTGATCAAGATTGCCAGTGCTTCGGGGCATTATCTCAGACCCATTTGCGAGCGCCACGTACTGTGGGACTGAAATAATCCTAGAGAGAACGCAACGATGAAAGCAAAAACCAGCAAACCTGCCTTGAACAAGGGCTTGTATTATCCTCCCAGAAATTATTGGAAGGCCGATGTGAGACGTGAAGGGGATTATTTTGTTAAGGATTTTAGCCGACATCCGTTTTTTGCAAGACTGTACGGGCTTCACTGTCTCAAACGAGAGGCTGCCGTCTTAAAAGGGCTTGCCGATGTCCCCGGAGTCCCTTCATTTAAGGAAATGACAACGCCATACACACTAAAAATGAAAGCAGTTCCTGGCAAGCCTCTGGATCAATGCAAAGAAGAGATACCGGACGAACATTTCCTTGAGTCTCTAACATCTCTTTTTAAGAAAATTCATGATAAGGGTGTTGCTCATGGCGATGCGCACTTTCGAAATATCCTGGTATACAAAAATGAACCTTATCTAATAGATTTTTCGACTGCTTATGTTAGAGGAACCTTGCCGGTTTTTGATAATTACATCTTTAATTGTTACAAGCTTCTTGATTTGGAAAGGTTATATAAAACAGAAAAAAACATATACGGCACAGGAAATTCACCGAAGATGTTTTTTCTCTATCGAATTATAAATGGGGGAGAAAAAATGAAGAGCATACCAAAAAAAGTTGGATTGTTAATGGCTGTTCTTTTTCTAATTTTGTTTGCAAGGCCGATCGCATTTTCGCTTGTTGCAGGAGGATTGGTTGTTTTCATGGGCGAGGCAATACGCGTATGGTCGGCCGGGCATCTTATACGGAACAATGAGCTTACAACTTCCGGGCCTTATGCGTATATGAGAGATCCTTTTTATCTCGGAAGGCTATTTTTATTAATAGGATTTTGTTTGATGAGTTGGGGGTACAACTGGATACTTCTTATCATTGGGTTGGGCGTATTTTTTTTCGATTACATGCCCCGGAAGCATCGAAAAGAAATGGCGAGACTGCAAGAGATCTTTGGCGAAGAATATACAAATTATTCATCTTATGCCCGCAGCCTTCTGCCGCGGATAAGACCTTATCCCAATGCACAGAAAAGGCGTTGGAGTCGTGACCTGTTCTGGAATGAAAACAGGGAACAATATCTTCTGTTGTTTGTTCTGGTAGTAACCCTGGTGATCTTCTTCCGCTATTTCTTTACTTAAAGAAATTTTTTTATGAAATGAAAAAACAATGTTCTTCTGAGGTAGTAAAAAATGAAGATACTTTCTAGATCAAGATAATGTTAAACTATATCCTAGACAAAGTCTTAGGTAAAGAAATCGCCTTCTATGTAAAGGCCCACCGAAGCTTGGTCTTCATCTCAATTCTGTTTGCGGCCGTATCGGCCATCCTCACGGTGGTTCCAATCCTGCTCGTTCAACCCTTGATAGACGAAGCAATGAAAGTCGGCGTTGAACCCACATCCCTATCATTGCCCGTATGGCGCGGAACCGAATTGGTTTTGGTGGATGAGATTTCTCCAAACCGTCTTCTCATTCTTCTCGCCTCTTTAGCCTTTATTTCTGTTCTGCTTAAATCAATCACCCTCTACTTGGGCAACCTTGCCGCGGCCGCTTTTTCTCAGAGGACTATAAAGTCCTTGCGTATAGATTTATTTAACAAATTCATCTCCCTTTCCCTCGGATTCTACCATAGGAAAAAGGGGGGAGAACTCATTTCCAGGGCTACTGCAGACCTCTCAGTGATGCAGACGACTGTAGCGAATGTAATCGTCGGTCTGGTCCAGCACCCCCTCACAGCTTTAGCCGCTCTGACGTACCTTCTGATCCAAAATTGGAGATTGACACTTCTCGCCTTCTTTGTCGGTCCCGTCTTTGTCGGACTCATCAGGCTCTTTGGAAGAAAAGCGAAGAAACACGCCACCAGAGTTCAAGACGCCACTTCCGATGTCACATCCGCCTATCAGGAATCCCTCCTATGCCTCAAGGTGATTCAGGGCTTCTGTATGGACAAGGGGGCATCCCTCAAATTCGGTGAGCTGGCAGACCACCTTTATAAGAAAGTGATGCATTATAATAGGTGGTTCCTCGCGCAAGGGCCCATGATGGAGCCCACTGCCTGGTTTGCGGTACTCGCAGTTTTTATCGTCGGAAAAATCCTTTTCCAGCCTACACTGGGTGAGCTTATGGCCATGTTTGTTGCCTTCCAGAGGCTCTATACCCCCATGAAGAATTTGGCAAGGGTCAACGCGGAACTTCGAACCATTCAAGGGGCCACGGAGCGGGTCTTCGGGATCATGAAAACGACGCCTGAAATAAAAGATCGGCCCGATGCAAAGCTCCTTCCAAAACATGAAGAATCCATAGAATTCAGAGCGGTTAGTTTTTCTTATGCCCCTGAAATACCTGTCCTTGAAAAGCTCTCTTTCAAAATCAATAAAGGAGAGATGGTGGCCTTTGTGGGGTCTACCGGGGCTGGGAAAAGTACGCTTCTGGATCTTGTGCCCCGTTTCTATGATGTGACGGAGGGCAGTATTACGATTGATGGTGTTGACATCCGCGACGTGACCTTGGAATCCCTTCGGAAACAGATTAGCATTGTCAGCCAAGAGGTTCTTTTGTTCCATGATACGATCGCCGATAATATCCGTTACGGCTGTCCGGAAAAGGACATGGAAGAGGTCGAAAAAGCGGCAAAGGCGGCTCACGCACACGATTTCATCATGGAGCAGTCTCGGGGATACGACACCGTCGTGGGAGATCGGGGAGCGCTATTATCCGGGGGACAGAGGCAACGCATTGCCATAGCAAGGGCCATTTTGACCGACCCCACCATATTGATACTCGATGAGGCAGCATCTGCCCTGGACGCGGAAAGTGAGGAGCTGGTCCAAGAGGCCATCGAAAGATTGAGGGGAGGACGAACCATCTTTGTCGTGGCCCACCGTTTGAATACCGTACGGAAAGCGGATCGAATCTACGTCCTTGAAGACGGCAAAATTGTTGAATCCGGGACACAGAATGATTTGATAGCCCTCAAGGGTCGTTTCCGGCAGTTACATGATATGCAGTTTAGGGAGTAAAAATCCGGGTCCAGAGGGTCCGGGTTTGATTCACCCCAGAGAGGTGAAGTATAAAGAACCGGCGTTTGGGGAGGTCATGCCTGTCTTTTCAAGGCCATATCTCACAAAAAAATTCCACCTGACTTCATAGCGAGCCAATATTTGGGGTTTACGCCCGTGAGTTCTTTGGAATCTTCGAGGAGTCCCTTAAACGCCAAATATTGGCTCGCCGGTTACTAAGCCTATAGATATGGCCTTGAAAAAATAGGCGTGACCGGACTATTCCGTTCATATAGCAAAGCTTATGAATTCTGACCTGGCCCAGAGGACCAGGTTTCTTGAATCAAATGAATTTCCTGCCGCAAGTAATACTCTGCTTGCTCTCGGGATCCGGACTATTTGCCACCCATTAACGAAATGACTTCTTCCGGAGAAAGGCCGTAAATCCGGACAGTTTTTAGTCGGGAACGGCTTCCGGAGACAATGTCTACCCTCCCCTTGCCAATCCTGAGCCTCTTGGCCAGCAACTCTATGAGGGCTTTGTTAGCCTTCCCCTCCACGGGAGGTGCCGTCAATTTCACCTTATACGTGTCGCCCTCTATTCCTATGATCTGTGTTCTTGAGGACTGGGGAAGGACCCTGACCTTGATTTCCGTCTGAACTTCTGCCATTTTGCCGGACGGCCTCGACTTCATTTCCCAAATTCCGCCCCAGGCGGAAGGTTTCAAAAATCGTGAAGCGATCTCATAATAGGTTGAACTCCTGATCGAGTTGGGATAACGTGGCTCATTTAAGAATGGATCTTAAGCAGAGGAATCTCCATGGGGCTCATAAAAGGTATCATTGACATTGTCATCATCATTCTGCTCCTGAGGCTGCTGATCAAACCCCGCGAGGCCTTTTTCAATCCCTTTTACGGAATGGTCTACCGGATTACGGATCCCATTCTCATCCCCGCAGGATACGTGACCCGAAACGCCGCCTATGGCACCCTTCTAACGATCTTGGCTCTTGTGGTATTGAGGGGGGGGATCTATGTCCCTCTTGGGCCCGTGTCCTTCATATCTGGAGTGGGAATCAGTTTCCTAAGCCTGATTCAACTCCTTTTCCAGGCCTATATGGCCATGTGGTTTATCTCTATCCTATCCCAACGTAGCTTCGGGGTCTCATTTACCTTATTGATTGAGAGGGCCTTCAATCCGCTTGATGGGATTCTCAAGCAGTTTGGTTTCCCAAGGCAAAATTCCCGTTTGTTCATTTTCTTTTTTCTTCTGGTCCTCTATAGCGTTTTCAGCACCCTTATTCGCTATCTCATCGTGCCAAACACCATGTTTTCTCCCAGTATCTTCTTACAGGGATTGGGAGAGGGATTGGTCCTCGTGGTGGGCCTTTTCACGGGTCTTTTTTCCATTGTGATTATCGTCGGGGCTCTTCTTTCCTGGGTGAGCCCTGATCCCTCCAACCCGATTGTCCAGGCCATATATGGAATCAGCGAACCCCTTCTGAGACCCTTCCGTCGATTCGTCCCCCTTTTTGGGGGATTGGATATCTCACCCATCATTGCACTTTTCTGTTTTCAGATCCTCGGAAAATTGGCTCGGCAGATTATTCAAGGTCTTATGAGGACCATCTGAGACCTTTGAGAATCGCTCCTATTTGCTCAATCTCTCCGTCACGGTCAAACATTAATCCTCGAAATACTTAAGGTATTCACCCCAAGGGCACTTACTGCGTAGCGCCTGCGGTTAAGATTTTTGCTTTCTCCCGCTCAAAGTCCGGGATCTTCGACTTGACCTTGAGCAAGATAAAGCATTTTTCAAAGTTCCCGATTCAGTCTCCTGGTGATAAAAAGCCCCGGCCGGGCGAAGATCCCGTGAAACGGGGAGAACCGGGTATTGACTGTACCCCCAAAAAAGGGAAAAAATATGTTAGAGCAGGCCATAAGCCGGGTTCTGTCCCCCTTAAGCAGTCACCCGCTTGGGGGTAATGACCATTCATCTAGTCTCAATGTGACCATCGAGATCAAGCGACCTACCCGGGAACTCGAGCGGACCACTCTCAAACGTTCCCTTATTTGGTCTTGCTCCGGGTGGGGTTTACCTAGCTCCTGCCGTCACCGGCAGGACTGGTGAGCTCTTACCTCACCTTTTCACCCTTACCCTGCTCAATATCCAGGATACCGAGTGGGGCGGTTTCCTTTCTGTGGCACTTTCCTGCCCGTCACCGGGACTGGGTGTTACCCAGCACCCTGTCCTGTGGAGCCCGGACTTTCCTCCCCTCTACCTTAAGGTAAAGCAGCGGTCATTTGTCCTACTCTAACATGTCCTCTATTCTACAACTATAGATTCAAAGGTTCAAGGTGTAGAAGGTTGGTTCATCCTGATGTTTCAAAAAAACGATGATGTTGCCTCGGCGAGACCTTTGAAAAACGCGCAGTTTTGCTCAAGGTCAAATCGAAGATCCCGGACTTTGAGCGGGAGAAAGCGAAAATCTTAACCGCAGGCGCCCCGCAGCAAGCGCCCTTGGGATGAATGCCTTAAGTATTTCGAGGATCAGGAATTGAGCCTGACGCCAAAATTGGGCAATAGGGGCATCTTTCAAAGGTCTCTCGGCCTAGGAGGCTGCCCGAGAACAGCAATTTTTTCCAAAATTAAGGAATGCCTGGAAAAATTACCACAGGCCTATAGTTGATATTCCGAGGATAATTTTTTCGGGCATGACAAAGAGTTTGGGGAAAAGGGCATTCTCGGACTGCCTCCTAGATCTCGTTTAGAGCCTTCTTGTAGTGTTCATCATCGGCCCAATAAATGATGCGACCGCAGTTGGTACAGCTCAACAAGGAATCTCCTCTTATCAATTCGTTATACGTTTGGGGGGGGATCCGCATATGGCAGACCTGACACACGGCTTGACTCACCGGACTGATGGCCTGGCCTTGCTTTCGCTCCTTAAGAAAAAGGTATTTTTTCAGAAGGTCTTGTTCAACGGTTTGAGAAAAAAGAACTCTTTTCTTCTCAAAGAGTCGAAGCTCCTCGTCTAAGGCCTTGAGTTCGATCTGCACTTCATTTTTTTCCTTGTCCAACTTCTTTCTTCCTTCTGCCACCTCCTTTTCGTTGTCCTGACATCTCTTTCTCAACACCTCGATTTCTTCCATAACCTGCAGAGACTTCTCCTCTCTTTGGAATTTCGCCTTCTTCAGGTCATCGATCTCCTTTAGAACTGCCTTGTACTCTTTGTTGGACTTTATGTTGGAGAGTCTTATATTGCTCTTCTCTACCTTGACATCCAAATCTTGGGTTTCTCGGTCAATATCGCGCCCGCTTATTTTGAGTGCTTCAAATCTGCCCAATTCTTCTTGGTATTCTTCCTCAATGGCATTTAACTCATCTTCTAATTCCTTGATTTTCAGTGGCCCTTCATTCTTCTTGTCCATGATATGCCCAATCCTATTATCACAGTCCTGAAGGCATATCAGATGACTCATTTTTTCTTTCAATTCATTCACCTCTCATTAGATAATTGGGATGCCCACGCTCCAGCTTTCCGATCCAAATTCCCTATTCATATCGCATAGGACTCTTCTCTGTGTCATAGACCTCCACAATCACGTCCATATTTTGCTCTACAAAACGATTTCTCAAGTGATTGGCAAAGGGCTTCAGGGCTGATTTTTCAGTTTGAAAATGCCCCGCGTCAATCAAAGCCAACCCCAAAGCTTTCGCTTCAAGAGCCTCATGATGACGCACGTCTCCGGTGATCAGCAACTGAGCCCCTTTTTTTGAAGCCAAAGCGACCATCCCGCCTCCTGCGCCCCCAACCACCGCAACCCGCTCGATCCTCCTGTCTTTTCGGCCTACAACCCTTATCTTCTCAGCGCCAAGAATGACCTTAATCCTCTCCGTCACTTCACTAAGCCTTACAGGTTCCGGCAGGTCGCCAATTCTTCCCAAGCCTCTCTCGTCTAAATCAC
>CAZCCX010000004.1:5384-14246 GCA_964497115.1 uncultured Desulfobacteraceae bacterium | reverse complement strand
ACTCCTCTCTTCAAGTTCTCCTACCTCCTGAAGGCCAAAAAGATCGGCCAGGCCGTCATTGATACCACCCCGCACCGCATCCAGATTCGTATGGGCAGCGATTACAGATACCCCCCTTTCAATTGCCTCGAAAATGACGTCTCCGGGATAGCGGTCCCGGTTGAGGCTCGATATGGGGCTGAGAATCAGGGGGTGATGCGTTAGTAGTACTTGAGCGTTCCTCTTCACAGCCTTCCTGAGCGATTCAAGTGTCGGATCAAGGGAGATGAATATCTTTCCTACCTCCTGGGAAAGATGTCCAATTTGGAGGCCGGGATTATCCCAATCCTCTGCAGCACGGGAAGGAGCGATTTCTTCCAAAATACCAAGGACAGCTTTCAGCGTAGACATGGGCGATTCCACTCATAAAATAACACTGCAGCAAGCCAAACGTGTCTAAAAAAAAGGGCGCACGTTCTATGAGTGCGCCCTTTGGTCCCATTGATAGTTTCGTTTGAAACAGAGTTTGATTAAATGATTTCCTATGAGCATAAGAATTTCTTTTCACTGGTGGGCCCACCTGGGTTCGAACCAGGGACCTACCGGTTATGAGCCGGTGGCTCTTCCAGCTGAGCTATGGGCCCCCAAAAACTGAAGCATCCGCCTGTTGGCCCCATCCAAAAAAAATGGTAGCCAGTGAATACTTCGAGTACACGGGAATTGTGTCAACAATGGAGATAGTCGGGGAATTTGTCAAGTCATAAAATCGCTTCGCGATTCCATATGGATAACGCCGTAAATAGTCCCTTTGGCAGTAGCCTACTCCTTTTCAAGCCGATGATGGACTGCTCACAAGTCCATTCAAATTAGTTATCCACGAAGCTTTTCAGTTTTCTACTTCTACTCGGATGCCTTAATTTTCTGAGAGCCTTTGCCTCTATCTGTCTAATCCTCTCCCTTGTCACACTAAAATCGCGACCCACTTCTTCCAGGGTATGATCAGATTTTTCCCCAATACCGAATCGCATTCGAAGCACTTTTTCCTCTCTCGGGGTCAGTGTCGTGAGCACCTTTCTGGTCTGTTCTCCCAGATTATGATTCACAACCGCCTCAGAAGGCGCTGTAATCTTCTTATCTTCAATAAAATCACCCAGATGGCTGTCCTCTTCTTCTCCAATAGGCGTTTCCAGAGAAATGGGCTCTTTGGCGATCTTCAGTACCTTCCTTACCTTTTCCAATGGGAACTCCATCTTTTCCGCGATTTCCTCTGGTGTGGGCTCACGCCCGTGCTCTTGAACGAGGTATCTGGATGTCCTGATCAATTTATTAATCGTCTCAATCATATGCACAGGAATACGAATGGTTCGAGCCTGATCGGCAATGGCCCTGGTGATCGCCTGCCTTATCCACCACGTGGCATAGGTGCTGAATTTATATCCTCTTTGATACTCAAATTTGTCCACGGCCTTCATAAGACCGATATTGCCTTCCTGGATCAGATCCAAAAATTGAAGGCCCCGGTTTGTATATTTCTTGGCAATGCTCACCACCAATCTCAAGTTCGCTTCAATCAACTCCCTTTTGGCATACTTAGATTTGTCCAGGCTCTCTTCCACTCTATCCAGGGTCTCTCTCAGTTCCCTTTGAGCCATATTGGTGCGCCCTCTAATCTCTTTAAGACACCCCTCCGCATTATCAATCTTGGCCTTTAGGGCCGCGAGTTCACTTTTCTTCAGTTTCAGGGAAGTAACAACTTGATTGTCTTTGGCTGATTTTGGAATCTGTCTGAAACACTTCTTTACATGTAAAAGGGGTTTGCCCCCAGCCTTGAGCATACACTCTTCAAAATCCTTGTCCACCCGATCCACCTGGACGACCATCAGCCGGAGCCTCTCAACCATCTTGTCTAGTTGTCTCTTCTCAAAAGTGAAAGAGCTGATCAATTCAACAATTTTCTTATGATTTTCCTCTATCTTGGGGGCTAGCTTCTTCTTTTTCGCGGCTGAACAACGGGGTTTTTGAGTTTCTCGCTGGTCAGTGAGGCACTTCTCATATAACCCTCCAATCTCTTCAATAAGCGTTAAAATGGTCTTCTTCTTCTCGCTGATCTGGATATGATTCTCTTCATCATCCAAGTCATTGACCACATCCTTTAATTTGACTTCACCGACGTTGAGCTTGTGTCCCAATTCAACAATATGCTCGATGCCCACCTGACACTCCAACAGGGCATTCAATGCCTCCTTCTCTCCAGCTTCGATCCTTTTGGCTATCTCCACTTCTCCTTCCCTTGTAAGCAAAGAAATGCAGCCCATTTCTCTTAAATACATTTTGACAGGATCAGAGACCTTGGATGCCGTATCGGAAACTGGCGCTCGGAGATTTTCCCTCTCCAATGCCTTCTTCCGCTTCTTCTTGAGCTTCTTAGATTCTTCGATCTCCTTCCGGGAGGACTCATCGATAACCATGATATCCAGCTCTTCAAACATCATCATCAGGTCATCTATGTACTCCGAAGAAACCACATCGTCCGGCAAATCATCGTTCAATTCTTCATAGGTGATGTAGCCTTTGTCCTTCCCCACATCTATTAATCGCTTCAAATTCATCGTGTCCGAATTAGTAGCCATCCAAATTCCCTCCTGTAAGTTTCTATCCATCAGATGACTCGGCCTTCTCTCTCTCTCTTTAGTTCAAGAATCCTATTTAAGCCTTCCAAATCACCCTGCTGTGCGGCCTTAATCTTAGACTCCGTCATCTTTATTCCATGAATCTTGTCCTCAAACCCATTCAGGGCCTGTTCAACTCTTTCATCCGTAAAAATGGGAGGGGTCAACATTGCCTCCCTGAACTGTTCCCTGGCCTGCTCACCCTTGAGCAATTCCAGAATATCCAAAGGCGTCGTGACCCCTTTCTTTGCATAGACTTCATGTATGGCATCAAAGATCCCCACAACAACAGGATCAGACAGGATAACCCTGTAATCGAGGTTCATCAATCTGTTCATGGCCTGTGGATGATGGATCAAGACATTGAGTAGGTAAAGATCATCGACTTTCTTTGCCCTTGAAGCAGACAACCTTTCCCTTAAGCCATCCTCGGGAGCCTTTCCCATGTGATGCTTCTGCCAGTTTTGAAGCTCCGTCCGGATAACCGACTCAGCAATACCAAGCTTTTCAGAAAGACGCCGCAGGTATAGGGATTGCTGAGAAACCTGATCAAGCTCGGCTAAAACAGGAAGAACTTCCTTAAGAAGATTCACCTGGCGTTCTACCCCATCCCCCTTTTGGGCTAGTTTCGAATCAAGGTAGTAATCAAACATAGGGACAGCGCCTTCTAAAAGGGCCAAAAAGCTGCTCAGCTCATTTTTGCTGACATAGCTATCAGGGTCATCCCCTTCGGGTAAGACAATGACCTTTGATGAGAGACCTTCATTCATAAAGGAGGATAGGCTCTTGATGGCGGCAGCCTTCCCAGCCGAGTCAGAATCAAAGACCACGACGGCTTCCCCTGCATACCCTTTGAGCGACCGTATATGTTCTCTGGTCAGGGCAGTTCCCAGTGTGCCGGCCACCTCCTGAAAGCCACACCTTCTTAACGCCAGGACGTCCGTATATCCTTCCACTATCACGGCTCGACCATTATCCCTGATCGACTTGTGCGAAGCGTGTAGTCCGTAAAGAAATCCCCCTTTGTGAAAGATGGGGGTTTCCGGCGTATTGATGTATTTGGGCAGTGAATCATCCAAAACCCTGCCCCCAAAACCGACGATCTGTTGTCTCATGTTAAAGATGGGGAAAATTACACGCCCACGGAAACGGTCATAATAACCGCCATTCTTCTTGGGAATAACAAGGCCGGACTGAGCAGCCTTGTCCAAATTCATCTTTTTTGCCCTCAGGTACCGGATAAGACCGTCCCACTCATCCGGCACATAGCCCAAGCTAAATTCCCGAATGACTTCCTTTGGAATGGATCTCCCGGCGAAATAGGCTCTGCCAGGCCCTCCTTTTTCCGACTTTGTCAGCATGCCATGGAAATACTCGGCTGCAACCTTGTTTATCTCAAATAGAGACGCCTTGAGTTCCATCTTTTCTTTTTCAAATGGAGTCATCGGCTTCTCAGGGAGCGTAACCTGGTATCTATCAGCCAAATCCTTCAGGGCCTGGGGAAAACTCACCTTATGGTATTCCATCCAGAAGGCAAAAACATCGCCCCCCTTCTTGCATCCAAAGCAGTGAAACATCTGTTTTGAGGGGCTCACTGTAAAGGATGGATCCTTTTCTGAGTGAAAAGGGCAAAGGCCCATGTAGTTCTGTCCTGCCTTCTTGATCTGAACAAACTGCCCGATCAACTCGACAATATCTGCGGCCCTTTTGACTTCTTCCTTGGCAGATTGAAAGGATTCCATATGTCTAAACTAATACCCCTATCCCCTAAAACAAGAACACCGGCCCAATTAACACTCAAGACTCCTATAACTCTCACAAATAAATGTGATGGATCCCTTCGTGTTTTAGACCAGATTCACAACAGTTATAGCGTCGCCGCCGGATTGGGCATCAGCCCCAGACACCTTCTTTACACATGAGAAACCCTTTAGGTGCTCACGAATCGCCCCCCTCAACTGTCCGGTTCCATAGCCATGAATGATTCTCAGCGAAAGTTCTCCCTCTACCATGGCCCTGTCAATGATTTTGTCAATCAAGGGTAGTGCATCTGCGACTCTGTACCCAATGAGATTAATCTCTCTTTGTGCCCCTCCATAACCGGCAAGAGGAACATGCCCGGAAGTCTTGTCCGGCCTTGAGTCTCCCCCATCCTCAATGACATCCAGATCTTCAAGAAAGACGGAGAATCTCGCGTTTCTAGCCATAAGGACGGCTTTGGACTTGGTTTGATCAATAGATAGGACCCTGCCTTCCTGATTGAGTTTTTTGTGCCGAACCCGTTGTCCGATTTCAAACCCTTTCGACTCAGAGGGTTCAACCTCTTCTTCAAAGGGCAGGCTGTCTATCAGATCCTTGTTGATTTGATCAAAACGCTGTCTGATGAAAGCCTGTGAGGATCTTCCTGTTCTCTTGAAAGCATTGACAAGTTCCTTTAGTTCCTCACCTGCCTGATTGATTAGGCTTTCCGCCTCCCATCTCTTTTCCTTGAGCAAAACCCTTCTGTCCGTTTCAAGCCTTTCCAGGGTCTGCGTCACCTTCTCTTTCGCCAAACGGTACTTCTCTTTTGAGTGCTCCGCCTCCAGCTTTTCCAGTTCAGTTGCCTGCTTCAGACGATTCAGCTTGTCAATGAGCCGATTGAGCTGGACCTCATCCTGATCCAGATATTCTTTGGCCTGACCAAGGACCTCCGGCTCAATCCCGGCATCATGGGCCACAGCAAAGGCACAACTGGTCCCCGGTGTTCCGTATCTGAGAGAAAAAAGAGACCGGTTGGTGGAGGGATCGAATTCCATACACGCGTTTCTTGCCCTCTTCTGCAAAAGCCCGTATGTCTTTAATCGGTTTAAATGGGTTGAAACCACCACAAAAGCATTTTTCCGGGTCAACTCATCCAGTACCGACATGGCAAGTGCTGCCCCCTCATCCGGATCAGTCCCCATGCCCGGTTCGTCAATGAGGACAAGACTCTCCTCGTCAGCATACTCCATCATATATTTCAGATGGCTTGCATGGGCTGAGAAGGTGCTCAGGCCAGCCTGGATGTCCTGATCGTCACCGATCTCAGCCATGATATTCTTGAACACGGGCAAAGAACTCCCTTCGGCAGCAGAGATATGCAGTCCTGATTGGGCCATGAGGCTCAAAAGACCCAGGGTCTTTAGGGTCACCGTCTTTCCCCCCCTGTTAGGCCCTGAAATAATCATGAGATTTTGATTCTTGTCCAGGACGATATCAGACGGGACGGGCGCGTCTCCGTCTGAGGCCATGGACTGAAGGATCGGATTCTTTGCCTCCCTTAAGTCTACACTTCCTCCTTGGGACATAATGGGCCTGACGCCATTCATGGCAGCACTCAATCGTGCCCGGGCGTAAAGGCCATCCAATTTACCCAGGATAATCTGAGCCTTGTCCAGATCATCGGCATCATCTCTCACCGCGATGGTCAGAGCCCACAGTATTTTCAGCTCTTCTTCTTTCTCAATATAACTTAATTCTGATAATTTATTATTATCTTTTACGACTTCTATTGGCTCTACATAACATGTGGCCTGTGTACGGGAATAGTCGTGAACAATCCCATCCACCCGATTCTTCATATGGGTCCTTAGTGGAATAACATAGCGACCGTCACGAATGGAGACCAGGGGTTCGTCTCCAGCCTCATTCAACCCCTTGAATTTGTATATGCTTTCCAGGTCGCCTTGAAGGGTCCTTCTCAAAAGGGCCTTTTGCTTCCTGATGTTTTTCAGTGAAGGACTTGCTGAATCACGTATGGCCCCGTCCACGGATATGGCCTTCCCAATGGCCTTTGTCAGCGCCTCAAAGACAGACAAATCCCCAACAAGATGGGACAGCCTTGGATACAGGGCCTGATGAGACAAAACGAATTTCTTGGCCTGCTTGCTCGCCTGAGCAATCCTGTGAATCCTTAAAAGGTCCTCAGTATCCAGACAAGCGCCCTCAACCTGACAAGTTCTTAGGTGGTGTCCGATGTCGGTCAGTTCCTCAAAAGATTGAAACCCCTTCAGCTGAAGAAGGAGTTTCATCTCTGAGACCAGATTCTGTTCGTTCTCGATATGTCCTACATCGCATGAAGGTTCAAGCGACAAGCAATTGGAATGCCCTAACGGGCTGGAAGCATAATTGGATAGTATATTCAGTAATGTATGGAATTCGAGAACACGAAATGTATATTGAATCATGCGGGTCAACTCAAAAGCTTCCGGGCTATTTCGTTGACCTCTTTGCCCTGGACTTTCCCCGCCATTTGCGCCATGGCAGCCTTCATAACCTTGCCAAGGTCTTCTGACCCGGTGGCTGACAGCTCGGAGATGATCTCTTTTATCTTCTTTTCGATATCCGCGGAATCAAGCTGTTCGGGAAGAAATTCATAGAAGATTCTGACTTCCTCCTCTTCTTTCTCCGCCAGATCCAAACGACCCCCTCCTCTGAACTCTTTAGCGGCTTCTTTCCCTTTTCTGATCAACGAAGACACCACGCTTTCGATCTCTTTGTCCTCTAAATCACTCCCCTTTTCGACCTGCTTATTCTTGAGGTCGGCCTTCAACATTCTCATACAAGAAGTGCGGATCGCATCTTTGGTCTTAATGGCTTCTTTTAGCTCAGCTGTAATTCTATGGGAAAGTGACATGTCGAACAGGGAAAGGAGATTTAGATCAATCTTAAATTATACAACACTTTTTCAGGAAGTCAAGCCCTAAAATTCTCTTTTTACTCTTTTTCATCATTTCGACCGATGGGCATTCGACTCAGCATGTCCTCTAATCCTAACTCAGCCAATTTCTCCGCTGTCATCCATCGGCCCTGTCCCCTAACAAAGGTGTCCCATTCAAAAAGGTTTTCACTTAGGGACTGCTGGGTTTTATCAAATTTCTCCCTCCATAAGATGGCACCGTCTTCGGGCCTTATGAGACTGAGCTCAAAGGCGACGGAAGCCGGCCGGTCCGCGGCCCGGTCGCTGCCAACACGCTCCCTCCATCGGTACAGGTAGCCGACCAGTACCGCGTCCGCGGAGAATGTCTGCCCGATTTGTTGAAACATCCCAAATTCGGCGCGCTCTGCATCTGAAGAGAGGAGACTTGAATAGACCCCCCTCGTCTGTCCGGGGAAAATGAGTTCGAAGTCCCCCCCCTTCCGGACTCCCTCAAACAGCTTGGCGGTCATTTTATTGACCACTTCCGCTGAAACCGGAGCAGTAGAAAAAACAGACCCTGTAATGGGACTTCGCACCGCCTTGGGTTCATCCCATTCAGACATGGCAGCTTGGAAGCCAACAACAACCACTAATTCCAAACCGGGCAAGAAGCGTCTTTCCTGGGAGGGTCGGGGTCTGAAAAGCTGACAAGCCCCACAGAGAATGAACGAAAAAACAAGGAGAGAGATCAGCTGGGCAAAAGGTTTCTTGGGAATGGGCATGATATGACTCCTGGGAAAGTCGATCGCGGATTTTTGTCTTGCTCCAGGATAGGGTCCAGGCCTGGAAAAGGGATCTATTTGGGAGAAACAAGTAAGTCTATTCTCTTTCACACGTTTCCGCTGCAAGCTCACTCAGGGCACTATTCGACTCGGTAAAAACTCTGAAAGGCTTTTTATCGAGTCGAATGGTGGAGATGAGGAGACTCGAACCCCTCCACCGTTATGAAATTCAACTAGCTGAAATCACTCAAGGTTCAGATTCGACCCCAATCATTACGGCTCAATGTGTAAGAGATGTGAAAGCCTTTTGTACTCTAAATAATACTTGCATGGCGGCAATGTTTTGTCAACCAAGACGGCACAGCTAAACACGAATATGCCAGGAGGCATACCCCTGTCACCTGTATGCAGATCTCCCAGAAATATATTTTTTGACTTCTGGCTATACCTTCTGAGATAGTTCTCTTTTTTGAAGACAAACAAGGATTTATTAGGGCTATACTTCAGCCAAAGTGAAGACTACAGAACCAAGTTCTAACAGAGACTGTACCGGGAATAGAAGCCTATTGCAGGCGTTAGAGGGGAAAAAATAGCTATTTCTCCTTATTATCCAGCTGCTGGATAATACCCCTGACTATTGCTCAATCTTTGGGCCGGCCGTAATTACCCCCTGTGGTGTCTTGTCCTTGAACTGTTCAAAGTTCTCATGGAACAAAACTGCGAGTTTTTTTGCCTGTGCATCATAATCAGAAGAATTGGCCCATGTGTTTCTAGG
>CAZCCX010000004.1:0-5374 GCA_964497115.1 uncultured Desulfobacteraceae bacterium | reverse complement strand
GGTCTAAGATTTCAGAGGGAACTCCGGGCGCGGAAACGGGTACTTGGAACCCGAAGATGGGGTCGGTCCGCATGTCAGTATCATTAAGGGACTTATCCAGGGTGGCATTCAGCAGGGCGCGTGTATATTGAATCTTCATTCGTGATCCGGTCCCATAAGGCCCCCCGGTCCAGCCTGTATTCACAAGCCAGCATTTGACCTTATGTTTTTCAATCTTATCCGCCAGCAACTGCGCATACACGGAAGGATGGCGTACCATGAAAGGAGCCCCAAAGCACGCGCTGAATGTTGCAACGGGCTCGATTATGCCTTTTTCAGTACCTGCGACCTTCGCCGTGTAGCCGCTGATAAAGTGATACATTGCCTGATCAGGCGTGAGTCGCGCGATGGGAGGAAGTACGCCAAAGGCATCTGCCGTAAGCATAATAATATTGCGCGGGTGCCCGGCCATTCCTGCTTCTACTATATTCGGAAGATGTTTGATCGGATAGGATGCTCGTGTATTCTCGGTGAGGCTGTCATCATCTAAGTCTATACGATGTGTTGCCGAATTCACTGCAACATTTTCCAGGATTGTGCCGAAACGTCGGGTGCATTCATAAATTTCCGGTTCAGCTTCCTTTGAAAGGCGTATTACTTTGGCGTAACAGCCCCCTTCAAAATTGAATACCCCGTTGTCAGACCATCCATGCTCATCATCGCCTATGAGCATCCTGTTAGGATCAGCAGAAAGAGTCGTTTTCCCTGTGCCTGAAAGGCCAAAAAAAACCGCTACATCATCTGGATCTTTTTTATTTACATTTGCCGAACAATGCATAGAAAGAACATCTTTCCCCGGCAGGAGAAAGTTAAGCGCGGAAAATATTGATTTTTTTATTTCACCCCCATAAGCGGTCCCGCCTATGAGAATGAGTTTTCTGCCCACATTTGTGGCTACAAAAGTTCCGCTGCGGGTGCTGTCTTCATCCGGATCGGAGTTAAAGTTAGGGCATTGAAGCACCGTAAAATCAGGCCTGAACTTTCGGATAACCTCCTTTTCATTGGGCTTCTGAATAAACATGTTCCTGGCAAACAGGTTATGCCATGCGTGTTCGGTTATAACCCTCACTGATTGTTGGTAATTACTGTCCGCTCCCACATAGCAGTCCTGGACAAAAACTGTTTTCCCCCTTAGATAGGCTGTCATGTGGTCAAGAAGAGTGTTGAACCTTTCTTCCGGATATTTCACATTGGTCTTACCCCACCAGATATCATCTGTAGTTATCGGCTCATCCACAACATACTTGTCCTTCGCGGCACGGCCGGTATGTTGCCCCATGCAAACCACCAATGGCCCCAGATGAGAGATCTGCCCCTCATATCGCTGTATAGCATGTTCATATAAAGCAGGGGTTGAAAGGTTCCAGTGGACCTCACCCAGATGGTGAAGCCCAAGATACTCCAAGCCATACTCAGGTTTCAAATCAAGCATTTCCATAATGCCCCTCCTTATTAGACAAGTTCGTGTCTCTTAAGATGTTTTCTTATGATATCAACTCTCGCGTTCAGGAACAAGTAAGGAGAGGATTATTTTAATGGGTTACATTAGAATAGGAATTGATTTAAACAAGCAATTATCTGTTTCATTCACAATAGATATGTGATATGTGATCGGAGATGCCTATAAGGCAGGATGCTCCATGTTGATAACTTTTATCCGTCTTCGCAGAAGACCATGGGCTTGCCCGTGGAAGAATGAGTAAACGCTGTTTGTCCCATAGCGTGCATTCTAATTATGCAAGCGACGTGGCTTAATGAAAGGCTAGCAACAACATTCATGGAACTTCAAGAAGGAGTAAAAGGGGAAAAATGAGAAAATGGTTTCTTTTTCATGCGATTTTACTGTTTGCGGGTCTATTTTTCTGTTCCGCTCAGGCCTACGAAGCGCTCAACGGCCCTTCTCAACTTATCAAGTACAAAGCCTTTAAGGCCTATCAAGGATACACCCTTTTCAGCAGCATGGGTGGGGACAAAACATACATGATCGATATGCTGGGTAATGTGGTACATACATGGGAGCATAAGACTTATCCCGTGGGGCTGAACTTTGTTTTGCTGGAGAATGGGCATATCCTGGGAAACACCAGCTTTCGCGGCAGATCCGGACCCCCGGAAGGATCAAGACCCCAAGGAGGAGAGCCCCCCCAAGAGAATAATAATAGAATATTTCTCGGTGGTATGGTCAAGGGGCTCGCGGAGCTGGATTGGGACGGCAATGTTGTATGGGAATACGAACCTGATCCGTCCGAGGGGACATTACACCATGATTTTGTCAGACTGCCCAATGGCAACACCTTGACCAATGTCTGGGAGGTGATTCCCTATGATGAGGCGATCGCAGGTGGCAGGTCTGCAGGACAGACAACCAAAAAAGGCGTGGCCTCTGATGTTATTTATGAAATAGACCCCAATGGCAAGGTCGTCTGGAAATGGAGAGCATGGGAGCACAGGGGCATGAACTCCAAAACCAAGCTTGATGTAAACTACATTACATACGTGCTTCCAAAATACGCCGGCGAGAATCCTGACTGGACCCATATAAACGATATTGACTATGATTCCAAGACCGATCAGATACTTGTCGACTCAAGGGAGTTCGGAGAGTTATACATTATTGATCATAAGACAGGGGATATCCTTTACAGGTGGGGCAATCCCAGCACATACGGCGCCGGTGCTCCTCCCACTTTCACCACACCGGGAGACCAAATACTATTCGGTCCTCATGATGCCCACTGGATTAAAGATGGACTTTCGGGTGCCGGGAATATACTGATCTTCAACAACGGCTGGGCTCGTCCGCCCATTACCTATTCATCCGTGATTGAAATGGATCCTAAGACCGGCGAGATAGTATGGGAGTATAAGTCCCACGCAGCAACAAGCTTTTCCTCAGACCATATCTCTGGCGTCCAGAGACTTCCTAACGGCAACACCTTTATCTGTTCTGGGACTTCCGGGCATTTATTCGAAGTAACTGCCGAAGGCGAGGTGGTATGGGAATACATTAACCCTGTCACTGGTTCCAGCACGAGAAATTGGCTGGAAGACATAGGCTTCCGGAGTAACAATTCCGTGTTCAGAGCCCACCGGTATGGACCGGACTATCCGGGTCTGAAAGGCAGGGAATTGAAACCCGGGGGACAGATTGAACCAGACATTAAAGGCGGGTGGAAACCCAGAGTGGACCTGGAAGGGGCCACTCAGCCAGGCGCCAAGTTGTGGAAAGATATATGGGAATAGATTTTTTCAGTTTCGGGAATTGTGAAGTAACCTGATTGAATGAACACTAAAGATGAGGATAATAGTGGATATTTCAGAAGCAATCAAAAAAAGGAAGAGCGTAAGGGCGTACCTGGATAAACCGGTTCTCGAAGATGATCTGGCAAAGATAGTCGAAGCCGGTCGATGGGCACCTAATGCAGGAGAATTTCAGATTTCGGTGATCCGTAATGCAGGATTACGACAAAGAATCAATGACCGAGCGCATGATGCTATGGTTCATTCCGAAATTGAATTTTTACGGCTGCGGGTGTCCTTACCAGGGTATCACCCACTTTATAGCGCACCGGTGCTGATCCTGCTTTCCGGACCGACCGAAGCCCCCCACAGTGCTGCCAATGCAGCGCTCGCTGCCGAGAACATGATACTTGAAGCGACCGGGTTGGGTCTGGGTTCATGTTACGTTGTTTCCCCCACCTTAGCGTTGAATGGAGAGAAGAATCGTGACCTGGCACAGGAGGCAGGAATCCCGGATGGCTATACACTCCAGTGCGGAGTCATCGTTGGTTATGCTGCAGGCAAAAATGAATTCTCAGTTGGAGAGCGCACCAAGAAAGGCTCTGTTAACAACGTCGATTGAGGGTATCTTCATAGCTGGACTTATTGATTTAAAAGATTTTCAGGGCTTGCCCCTGCCGGTTAACCCAAGTCGGTGGGGGCTTCCTCTTGGGCATTGATGACAAGCTGATTTTCCTTGACTTCTGTCTCGGTGTTCAATAATTGAAACAGGAAGATACCTTGAACCCGAGTTCACGGCTGGTATCGCCGCGAATCCATTTCTGACTCACCCCATTGTGGGGAGTATTTCTTACCCTGAACTTTCACTGATTATCCTAAGACCTTATGTTGGCCTAAGCCGCCGCCAACGGAGCTAACCATTGAGCAAAGGCTATGAACGTAAAGTAATGGAATGCCTTGATGCATTTCAAGAAGTCAATGACATATACTCTTGAGTGCCCTGAAGCAGTGTGTTGAGTTGATGAGCAAGGTTCAACCTCCCGGAGAAGATAGGGCAACATGGGAGAGAGGATTCTTTAAAATGTTGAGAACATTATTGCAGTGAATGAACAGACCGTTCAGAAGAAACAAGGGCTATTGCATTGATTGGGGTAGCCAATGGTAGAAAAACTTGATGATAAAGAGCTAATGAGCTTCAAAGAGACGATAATGGCTAATTCCATTCAGCTGGATACCATCACTCAGTTGCTTATAGAGAGAGGGATATTCACCGCGGATGAGTTTTATGCCAAGCTGAAAGAAGTTATGATGCAGTATGAGGGTAAAGGAAAGCCCGGCAAGGACTAATCAGGGAAGTCCAAAGTTCGGAACTTTTCCTCTACCTACCGAGTTTTCCATCTTCGCCTCACCAGATTCACCCACAACATCATGGGATCCTCTTTCACTTGACACACAAGTCAAACCTCTCCTATACTCACACCCCAAAAAGGTACTTCTTATCAACTGCAAAGCCTCCATTATGTCAACTCGTGCTACGGAATTGAGGCAGGATCTGAGAAGAGATAAATTCGGCATGGGATTCGGAGGGATTCGAGAAATCCCGAATGAACAGAAAAGCTTTTGTAGTGCTTACAGGAAGCATGTTCATATCCATGCTGGGTATGGGCATTGTCACTCCATTTATTCCCATTTACGCCAATACCTTAGGAGCATCCTCGCTGGAAATAGGCCTGATTCAATCAGCCTTCAGCATGACCGGAATCGGAACACTCCTCTTCGTAGGGCGTCTTTCAGACCGTTTCGGACGAAAAATATTTCTTAGTGGCGGGCTTGCAATACTTGCTGTTTCCTCCCTGGGACTGATGCACGCCAATGATCCCATTCACCTTATCCTGTGGCGTTTCGTCCAAGGTCTCGGTGCTTCGGCTCATTTGCCCATCGCACAGTCATATCTTGGTGACATTACACCGGAGGGGAGCGAAGGAAAGTGGATGGGGCACTTCAACGCCGTTCTGTTTGCCGGGATGGGAGCCGGGCCCCTTGTCGGCGGAGTTATCACGGATGCGTTCAATATCAGCATCGCTTTTCTGGTCAT
>CAZCCX010000003.1:0-28678 GCA_964497115.1 uncultured Desulfobacteraceae bacterium | reverse complement strand
CAGTAAAGGAGAGGACGGGGGCCATGAGCCTGACCAAGACGTGCAGGATCTCATTTAAGGCGGTCTGGGCAGACCTCCTGGCCACTGACTTCTGTGACGAGACGTAGAGTCTGTCCTTTATGATATCCAGGTAAAAGGAACTCAGGTCCAGGACGCAGAAATTGTGGAGATTGTGATAAACCAGATGAAACTCGAAGTTCTCGTATGCCCGTAGGATGAGTTCATTCATCTCCTGAACCCTGTGAAGTGCCCATCGATCCAGTTCCTCCATTTCTTCATAAGGGACTTGATCCTGGATCGGATCGAAATCGAATAAATTTCCCAGGAGATATCGGCACGTGTTTCGAATACGGCGGTAGGCCTCGGTGAGTCTCTGGAGTATTTCCTCGGAGAGGCGAATATTGTCTGTGTAATCTTCTCCCGCGACCCACAACCGAACGATTTCGGCCCCATGTTTCTTAATCAGCCTTTCCGGTGCGATCACATTGCCCACAGACTTATGCATGGCCCTTCCATTGCCATCCACAACAAAACCGTGTGTTAAGACATTCCTATATGGGGCTTCACCCCTGGTCCCCGAGGCACAGAGTAAGGAGCTGTGAAACCATCCGCGGTGTTGGTCACTTCCCTCCAGATAAAGATCTGAAGGACTATCCAGATTCCCCCTCTGCTCCATGACGGCGGCATAGCTGATACCTGAGTCAAACCAGACATCCAGGATATCTGTCTCTTTTACGAAGCGTTGAGCGCCACACTGAGGACAGACAGTACCCGGTGGCAGAAGCGTCTCTTCTGATTCCGTAAACCAGACATCAGCTCCCGTCTGCTCGATCATTCCACTGACATGATCGAGGATCTCCTGGGAGATGACCGTACCGCCGCACTCCTCGCAGGAGAAGAGGGTGATGGGGACCCCCCAGAGCCTCTGGCGCGAGATACACCAATCAGGGCGCTTCTCTATCATGCTATAAATGCGATCCTGTCCCCAGTTGGGAATCCATGACACTTCCTTAATCTTCTGAAGTGCGGTCCTTCTGATGTTTGTTTTGTCCATGGAGATGAACCACTGCTCTGTGGAGCGGAAGATAACCGGATTCTTGCAGCGCCAGCAGTGGGGGTATTCATGGGAGATCTTTTGTTCTTTCAGGAGCGCGCCTGTCTTTGCCAGTTTATCGTTGATGGCCCGATTGGCCTCAACCACTTCAAGGCCCGCAAAGAACTCAACATCTTCGGTAAAATGGCCTGCATCGTCTACAGGTGAATAGATATCAAGCCCATATTGCAGGCCCGTCTCGTAATCCTCCCGTCCGTGCCCCGGAGCCGTGTGGACACATCCGGTCCCTGATTCAAGGGTGACGTAGGGCGCCAGCACGATTAAGGATTCCCTTTCATATAAAGGGTGCTTTGCCTTTAGATGTTCCAGTTTTCTGACGTCCAATTCCGCCACCACTTCATAGGTGTCTATGCCGAAGGTATCCAGGCAGGTTTCCATCAGACCTCTGGCCAGGACCATGACCTGGTTGGCGCCGGTATCTACAGCCACATAATCCAGGTCAGGATGCAGGGCTATGGCGAGATTGGCAGGGATGGTCCAGGGTGTGGTGGTCCAGATCACGACGAAGACATCTTTTCCTTCAAGGGCAGGGTACTCTTGCCCCAGATCGGAAATCATGGGGAATTTGACAAAGATGGAAGGGGAGGTATGCTCCTCATACTCCACCTCTGCCTCTGCGAGGGCTGTCTTGCATGACGTGCACCAATAGATGGGCTTCTTGCTCTTCACCAGGGCCCCGTTGAGAGCAAATTTGCCGAACTCCCTGACGACGGTCGCCTGATAAGAGAAATCCATGGTGAGATAGGGCCTTTCCCATTCGCCCAGCACACCAAGGCGTTTGAATTCATTTCGTTGAATATCCACAAATTGTTCCGCATATTTTCGGCAGTGCTGCCTGATTTCTACTTGGGACATCTTCCTTTTCTTGTCCCCAAGCTCAACGTCCACATTATGCTCGATGGGCAATCCGTGGCAATCCCATCCGGGGACATAGGGTGCGTCAAATCCCTCCATCTGTTTGGATTTGACGACGATGTCCTTCAGAATCTTGTTAAAGGCATGCCCCATGTGGATATGGCCGTTGGCGTAGGGAGGTCCATCGTGGAGCATGTAGTGCTTGCGACCCTTGGAAGTCTCACGAATGGTGTGATAGAGGTTTTCCTTATCCCACTTGTCGAGGATCTCCGGTTCTTTTTTTGTAAGATTCCCCTTCATCGGGAAATCGGTTTTGGGTAGGTTGAGTGTTTTCTTGTAATCCATTAACGGTGCCTCCATGGGGATAAACAATAAAAAATATCAAATTACCCATGACAAGTCAATTTATGAAATCGCTACGTGATTTCATATAACGCGCCTTGTCTGCCTTTGGCAGCCGTCGTCGCTCCAAAAAAAGGAAATTCCAATTTTGAAAGGATTAATCCCGACCAATGTTACATCTAGCATCAAGTGATGTACAACTCACTGCCACACTGGAGCATGAGAACCAGGCGCGATTTGTGCGGTATTGTAAGTTTGACGCGTTCGTAAAAAGTTCGTTTTGCCCCGTTTTTGTCATTCCCGCGAAAGCGGGGATCCAGGTATTCTAAGATGTTATGGACTCCCGCTTTCGCGGGAGTGACGGGTTTATGACTTTTTACGAGTTCGTCAAGTTTGAATCATCTAGAATATTATCAATTTGACAATGTTGTGTGTGACAATGTTGTGTGTTGACATCAGCCCATTGAAAGAGTATGCAATGATCAAAGACTTCCAATAGATTGAGGAGAGTTAGAAATGATCAAAATGAAACATATGATATGCGTGTTGTTTTGCTTGATGCCGGCAAGTTGCGCCCCGGTCCTCTTCTTGGGTGGGGCTGCGGCTGGTGTTGCTGGATACAAGTACTATGAGGGGGCACTGGAGGTCGTTTATGAGTCTCCCTTTATGGAAACATGGGACGCCGCGTTGGGGGTTCTTGACCGCATGGACATAGAGGTCACAAACAAGAAACATGACCTCACGGCCGGAAAGATCAGTGCAATGAGATCAGACGAGAAGGAAGTTAATCTCTCCTTTAAATATAGATCGACAGAAGAAACAGAGGTGAGTATCCGTGTGGGTGTTTTGGGTGACGAGCGTGCTTCAGATGCCATTAAGGAGGAAATAAGAAAGGAACTCTTTGAGTGATAGGCCCTTTTCAGGTCCGTACATCAAGGACGTCTATCATGGTGTGGGAAAAATTGAGTATGAATTCTCTCTGCTGCGGGGTGGCGTAATTCTGGCAATCGCACCCCATGCCTTCCAGTGTCCTTACAAAAAACTCCGCTTTGAACCAGTCATCTCCCAATTCCGCTGCAAATACGTACGGCCTGCAGCTTTTGTGTTCATACTGGGTCCTGGAAAGGAGATCTGCGGGGATTTCTACCCAAAAAATGCTGTTCAGACGGGATCGGATACTCTTCTCTTTCAAGAAGACGGTGATCTTTTCCATATCTGAAGCAGATATTTCATCAAGTAAGTATGCTCTCATGGGGTAGCCTCTCTCCTTACTGGCGCTCCAACTCTTTTCCCACCCAAAAAGCATCCAGGATCGAATAGACCCACACCAGAGCAAACAATCCCAGCAAGAGCCACAATACGGTGAGATCTTTGCCCTGAAGCCGCTCTCCAATAGGTGCGGTATTAAACCAGCCGGCATTCGCATCTGCTATGGCGGATTGTAGGATGAAGAACAACTTCATCGTTCCGACGACAAAAAGGAAAAAGACGACAGATAGAATGAATAGTCCTTTTTTCAGGCTCTGGTTGATGATTTGCCCGAGCCCAGGGACAATAAATGCGGAACATAAAGGGGCAAGGATGTATTTCTTCATGGGATTCTTATAAATGAGGCGCGGGTTGTTGTCAATCAGGGTGAGGCGCGTCCACAAGACCTTGTCCTTTTAGACAGGGTCTTTTAATATTGAAATTTTGACTCTCATCATCTAAGGTGGCCTAAACACAAAGGGATTTGCGTTAGCATTTGAAAATGGCCGAGAATCAGAAACCCATATTAATGGATCATCCATTTCGAAAATCCGTCTCTTCAGCCGAAAAACATAAGAAACTCCTGGAGGTGGCGGGTCTGGAAGATACGTTAGCAATTGTTATCAATGCCGATCCGGATGCGATAGCCAGTGCCCTGGCTTTGAGACGAATCTTCTGGAGAAAGGTGAAGAAGACCCTGGTTTTTCACATCAATGTCATTAAGAGAGCGGATAACTTGGCATTGCTTAAGTTGCTCAAGATTGATCAATACCATATCAGGAATCTCGATAGGGCTGAAATCACGAAATGGGCGATAGTAGACTCTCAGCCCCATCATGATAGACAATTCAGCAAACAGCCCTTTGATGTTATTATTGATCACCACCCTCTTGGTCCTGAGTCTGTGGGGGCATTTGTGGATATCAACGAAGACTACGGTGCCACCTCTACGATGATGACCGAGTATTTGAGGGCTGCTAAGATTAAACCCTCTTCCAGGCTGGCCACAGCCCTGTTTTACGGCATTAAGACCGATACAGAAAATTTTGTGAGGCCTTCTCTGCCCAACGATGTTAACGCGTTCAGGTATCTTTACCAATTCGCCAACATAAACATTCTGAAGAAGATTGAATCCTCTGAATTAACAAAGAAGACTTTGGACAGTTTTCGGATGGCCATGGAGAACCTGACGTTTTTTAGAGACACGGCCCATATTCATATGGGCAGGGTACATGACCCGGATATTCTGGTCGTTATTGCGGATTTTTTCCTGAAAATGGCAGAGGCCACATGGTGTATTGTCTCCGGGATCTATGGGCAAAAACTCATCATTATCCTCAGAAATGCCGGATTTCGCCTGGACGCAGGTAAGACGGCGGAGAAACTGTTTGGTCAATGGGGCTCTGCGGGAGGGCACAAAAGCGCGGCAAGGGCTGAAATCCCCATACAAAAACTCGAGTTGGCCCCGGATCAGACAGCTGAATTTGGAGAATTTGTCCTGAGTAGAATAAAGGGGAACAGGAAAGGAAAATGAGTAATACAGAATCGCGGAGCGATTCTATTATTGGTTGACATCACTTTTGTCCAAAAACGGTGCTGGACTTCAGGGGTTCCGAAGCATATAGGGGAACCTGAATTTCAATCGAATATGACGAAGATGTCAAATCAAGTACTTATATCTGCCAAAAACCGTTTTTAGATTCTTTTTGAAGAGCAATGGGTTGACATTATGACTCAAATCGTTGACGGAAGACTGGTCGAAGACGTTAAGGAGTCTATCAAAGAGGAGAAGCGAGACTTCCTCCTGAAGCTTATTGATGAGATGCGTCCTGCCGACCTTGCCGACCTTATGGAGCATCTCAATTCGGATGAGCGTCTCTATTTTTTTGAATTCATGGAGCCCAAGGGTGCTGGAGATGTCTTGGTGGAAATCGAGGCCCCTGTTCAGGAAAGCCTCTTGGATGATTTGGATAATGAGGCCATCTCTGAGATTGTCCGAGAGCTTGACTCCGATGACGCCGCTGACCTTGTGGGGGACTTGCCTGCCGAGCGGGCCAGGCAGATTATCCAAACCGTTGAACATGAGGTGTCGGAGGACCTGGAAAAGCTTCTTCCCTATCCCGATGATACGGCCGGCGGTATCATGGCCTTGGAGTTTGTCGCCGTAAGGGCCGATGATACAATGCAACAGGCCATCGATACCATTCGAAAGAAGAGGGAAGAGGTCCAAAACATCTATTATCTCTTTGTGGTGGACGGCCTCAATAGGCTGGTGGGGGTCATATCCCTAAAGGACTTGGTTTTGGAGCCCCGTCTGCGTCGAGTGCAGGAAATCATGAATCCGGAGGTGATTTCCGTTGATGTCAAGATGGACCAGGAAGAGGTTTACCATCTGGTAAAGAAATATGACCTGGTTACCGTTCCGGTGGTGGACGAATACCGTCGTCTGGTCGGTCGTATTACCCATGACGATATCATCGACGTCATTGAGGAGGAGGCGGATGAGGATATCTCTCTGATGGCCGGTGTGATTCATCAGGAAGTGGCGGATGTGTCCCCCATGAGAATTTCCAGGGCCCGGCTGCCCTGGCTGATCATCGGCCTTTTTGGTGGTATTCTGGCTGCCGCTGTGATCTGGCAGTTTGAATCTTCCTTGGAAGATCTTATCGCTCTTTCATTTTTCTTTCCTGTGATCATGGCCATGGGAGGGAACACGGGGACACAGGCCGCGACGGTCGCCGTGAGGGGATTGGCCACAGGAGACATCAGCCTGGTTCATGTCGGAAAAAGGCTTTGGGTAGAAATGAGAGTGGCTTTTTTGAATGGGATCGTTTGTGGCATCTTGTTGGGTGGGCTTGTAGGAGTTGCCCTGCACGATTTCGGGTTGGGAGCCGTTGTCGCCCTTTCCCTCGTTCTGATTGTCCTGAATTCAGGGTTTATCGGCGCTGCCGTCCCCTTTGCTCTAAAGAAATGGAACATCGACCCCGCCTTGGCCACCGGCCCCTTTGTTACCACCACAAACGATATCATGGGCCTCTTCATCTACTTGGGACTTGTGACCGTGTTTCTGAAGATGTCAGCCTGATATCGCCTTCGGGATATTGTATCCCTTTGTTTTGGGAGCAGAAAAATGAAAAAAATCGGGGAATTGCACGTTTTGACAGACACGGTGTTTCAGAGCCGTTTCTCACACCCGGAGCTTGCCGGGTTGGCGATTAGAGGTGGGGCCGATACCATCCAATATCGTCAAAAGAGCGGATCTACACGAGAGATGATCCATATTGCGGCACAAATGAAGCAAGTATGCTCTGAGCATGGCGTGCCTTTAATCATCAATGATCGTGTGGATGTAGCTATCGCTGCTAAGGCGGATGGTGTTCATCTGGGGCAGGATGATTTTCCCATTCCTCTGGCGCGGGAGCTGCTTGGCCGGGAGATGCTCATTGGGGCGTCCGCCTCGAATATGGAGGAAGCTGAGAAATGTCTTCTTGACGGCGCAGACTATGTGGGCTTCGGACCGGTCTATCCAACCACTTCCAAAGATGACGCAGGCCTTGTCAAAGGCGTAGCCGGCCTTGTTCAAGTGGTAAAAGCTGTACCTGTGCCGATCATCGCCATTGGCGGCGTATGTCTAGACAATGTATCCGAGATTCTACAGACAGGCGTCCATGGCATTGCCGTGATCTCGTCCGTTTGTTGCCAGGAAGATCCTGAACAGGCTACAAAGGCCCTTTATCAGATGCTCCATGGAGGCGTATAGGAAGTATGGGTGAAACATTATCCGAAATCGGGGAGTTCGGACTCATTGCCCACATTGACGAATTGATTCGGGAGGAAGGCGTCGATACGCCGGGTTTGACCTTGGGAATCGGCGATGACGCAGCCTCCGTTCTGCCCGACGCCGGCCATGAACTCTTGATCACCTGTGACTGTATGGTTGAGGGACGACACTTTCTGCCGAAACGCATTGACCCAACGGATTTGGGGCGGCGTGCCATGGTTTCAAACATCAGTGATATAGGCGCCATGGGTGGGAGCCCCCTGTACGCCCTTGTCTCCTTGGGTTTGAAATCCCAGACCCTTGTCTCGGATGTGGAAGCCATGTATCGTGGATTCCTCTTGGAACTCAATCCCTTTGGCGCCTCGATCATCGGCGGCAATATGACAAATTCGGAGCATGCCCTGTTTGTTGACATTACATTGATCGGACAAGCGAAGAAGGGGGATATTGTCCGTCGGTCCACAGCGAAAGTCGGAGACGCCATTTTGACAACAGGGTACCCGGGTGAATCGGCTGCGGGTCTTAACATACTGAAGGCTCATCCGAAGAAGGATCTAAGCGAGCATCCCCTTGTGCAGGCATTCAACTGTCCCTCTCATCGCGCAAGGGAGGGAGAGGCAATTGCTCAATCAGGTCATGCGACGGCGATGATCGATACCAGCGATGGATTTCTAGGGGATCTGGGGCATATTTGCCAAGAGAGTTGTGTTGGTGCTATAATAGCCCTCGAGAAATTTCCTGTCAGAGAGGAGTTACGGCAGTTTGCGGCGCAGCTGGGCCGCGATCCGTATGAGCTGGTTTTCCAGGAAAGTGATGATTATGAACTGATCGTCACCTGTCCCTCTGAGAACGTGGCTATAATCCGCTCTGTTGTGGGCACCTTGAGTGATGTCCCTGTCAATGAGGTGGGCAAGATTGTTGGTGCTTCCGAGGGTATCAAATTGATGCGTCCCGATGGGACTCAACGGGTTGTTTCCCCTCTTGGTTGGGATCATTTCAGGTATTAGCTTCTTACGCACTGATCGTTTTGGACAAATGGGGCGGACGATAACGGTTGGGTACTGCTTTTGGGTGTTCAGAGTTCAAGAAATAGTCAGAACCGCAGAATATCGAATAACGAATGTAGACTGCAGAAGTACGGAATCGTTTCCATCGATCTGTTTCATATGATTTATAGAAAGGCTTTCCTTCTTCATTCTGAATTCCTTGCTCGACATTCGGCTCTACTTAAGCTTGAATAGATGGATATCTGCGGGGGAATTGAACATTCCCTTGTATCGCAAAACCTGAGCTACAGTTGAAGAAGAAACAGACCGATTTCCAGGAGATGAGACAATAGGATGGGGAAGAATCAGACCGTTGATCGAAGGAAGGATAGACGATTCCAAACGGAAAAGAACACTTATGCCGTTCTCAGGGCCCGGGGCAGCAAACTGGGGCGCGTGATTGATATTAGCAGAGGAGGGCTTGCCTTTCGTTATGTGTCTGTCGGACAACGGCTAAAAGGACCTCTGGAATTGGATTTGTTGTCGCATCAGTATGACTATCGCATCGATAAGATTCCCGTCAAGATCATTACTGATTTGGAACTCGCCAACAAGAAAGCCTTTAAATCCACTACGCTGAAGCGAGTCGGTGTACAATTTGGGAAACTCACGCGGGAGCAGAAATCCAGGTTAGAACACTTTATCAGGGATCAGGCCGTGGACGAAACCTCACGACGGCAAGTCGAGACTTCACGACCGGAGGAAGTGCGCCCCGATAAGGATCAGAAAGAATAATTGATATGAAATCGTTTCACGATTTCATATATCGCACCTTCGGTACTCACAAGATCAAACCCGATGCTTTCTCCATGGCTTGATCATACCGCTCGCCACCTCGAACACTTGGTGGATAGACTGCATTCGATCCCAAGGCTTCTTTGTTTTATTCAGTAGTCAACTTTTTGAAGATGATCAAGGAATGAAGAAGGGGGGGTTAGCTCTTTTAAGAGCTAACCCCTCCTTGCGTTTAGCCTCTGATGATTCTGGGAATCATCATGTGGTTCTGAGGACAGATGGAAACCGGGTTTTGGTAGGCACACCCGGCAAAGGCCGAAATGTATTTTCTGAGGTCGGGATAGAAGACAATTTCATCCACAAAGCCCCGATTGGCACAGTAAATGGGCCTGGATTTATCATAATACATTTGCGCCAGGTCATTCATCTTGTCGACAATGGGCTGTAAAGGTCGCCCTGCATCCTTTTCCTTGACCAGCCTTCTTGCAAACGAGGCCGCAGCAGCCGTCTCCCCGTGCATCACATAGATCTCGGTGGTGGGTGTCCCCAAGGTAAAGGCATTATGATTATTGGCCGTGGGCCCTCCCATGACGTAGTGGGCCGCTGCCGTACCCTTTCTGAGGACGATGCACATCATGGGGACGTCGGTCTGTTCAATGGAGTAGATGAGAGACTGCCCGAGCCCGAGAAGTTCAGCCTTTTCCGCAATATCTCCCACATCGATACCCGTGGTGTCCTGGAACCAGCAGATGGGCACCCGGTCACGGCCGCACAGGGTGACGAATTCGTTCATTTTGATTAGACCCTGGCGGTAGAGTTTCCCTCCAATGCCGGGGTAGTCCGCGTATTCAGGATAGTTTTTTCCCAGAAAACCTTGACGGTTGCCGATAAATCCCATCAAGAAACCGTCCATTTTGACCAACCCGGTGTAGACTTCCGGGCCATAACCGGGCCTGAATTCCATGTGTTCGCTGTTATCCGTGAGCCGCGCAATCATCTCTTCAAAGTTGTAGCTTCTCTTTTGGTTAAAGGCCATGATACGGTTGATGTCGTCCCCGGGGTACTTGGGCTCTTTGGGGACATCCACCCTGAAAAAATGGGGATCATACGCCGGGACCATGTCCACGTATTTTTTCAACGCGTCGAGGACACCCTCTTCGGTGTCATAGACTTCTTTGAAAAAACCGGTTTCATCGTGGTGGATGGGAACGCTGCCGGGGGGCACCTGTTTGAAGTGGCGAGTCGCCTCGATAAGGGCCTCCGCACCCTCTTCATCAAAAGACCCTTTTGGGCTCATGCCACTGACAATTCCACCCCCGCCGACGGCGATGTTGGCATCCTTGTGGGCCAGAAGGATAGTGGGGCTGATGCCCTGGTATCCACCGCCGGCGGGATTTGTACCATAGATACCGGCCAAGATAGGCACACCCAGTTTTTCCAGTTCAGCGTGCCGAAAAAAGGTGGTGCCGTTACCCCTCCGGTTGGCATAGACCTCTTCTTGTTCCGTCAGTTTTACGCCGCTGCAATTGACAATCCATACCAGGGGCACATGAAGCCTTTTGGCCATATCCGTGACCCGAAGCTGGTTGTCCGCCTGTCCGGCGATCCAGGCGCCTGCCATGACCTTGTTGTCAAACCCAATCACTACCGCCCATTTTCCGTTGATCTTGGCCAGGCCGTCAATGACGCCGGTGGTTCCTTCTTCGTTAGACAGGGGATTATAGAGGGTATGAAGGGGGCACCATGTCCCCGGGTCAACAAGATATTCAATCCTCTCCCATACCGTCATCTGACCCCTTTTTTTAATTTTTTCCGCCGGTATCCCCGCATTCTTCACAGCCTCTACAGCCTCAGCAACCTGAGCTTCAACCGCTTTGATGTCGTTCACGTTCTCTTGAGAGCTCTTTTTTTGACTATCGGTCAGAGCTTTTCCGAACGGGTTCATTTCTTCAAAATAAGATCTCATCGTTTTCTCCTTCTCCCGTTATCTATTTGCCTTCCTGATACCCAATTGATCCTGGCCAATGATATATTTGCAGATATTGCTGGATCCTTCCACCATGGGGTAGGCGGGGGCATCCCGGTAGTACCGGGCCACTGGGTACTCAGTAGAGTATCCATAGGCGCCTAGAATCTTCATGGCCATCTGTGAGGCCTTTATGGCTATTTCACCGGCCAGGTATTTTGCATGGGCCACTTCCAGATTGTTCCCCAGGTTGCCCTGATCCTTTTGCCATGCCGCCTTATAGACCATGAGGCGCGCGGCCTCAAGCTCCGCCGAAACCTGAGCGATTATATCCTGGTTCATCTGAAACTTTCCGATCAGCTCTCCGAATTGCTCTCTTTCCTGACAATAGGATATGACGGCATCATAACAGGCCTGGGCGACCCCGATCCCTCCTGCGGCAGCCGACAGACGGGTCTGGCTGAGAGACCCGAAGACGATCTTTGTGCCATCGCCCGGCTTTCCCAGGATGTTCTCCTTGGGGACTTTTGTCCCCTCCAAAATGACCTCACCTGTCGGGCAGGATCGGGTTCCTAATTTATCCAGATCCGTGGTGGTGACGTTATTGAAATTCTTGGGCTCTAAGACAAATGCGGAGAGTCTCCTGCCTTTCCCCTCAACTTCCGTGTAGGCATAATAGATCATGACATCGGCGGCCGTGGCGTTCGAGATCCAGGTCTTGGTTCCCTCCAGAAGCCAGTGATCTCCCTTGTCCACGGCAGTGGATTTCAAGGACATGACGTCGGAGCCGGCATTGGGTTCCGTAATGGCGAAACAACCCACATATTCCCCGCTCACCAGTTTCGGGATGTATTTCTCTTTGAGTTCATCTGATCCGTATCTGAGTATGGTGTAAGCGCAACCCAGCTCGGACATGTTAATCTGTACCCTAAGGGAACTGGATGCCCGCGCAATCTCCTCTGTGAGGATGATAGCGGCCAGCCATCCCATTTCGTTTCCACCGTATTCTTCAGGAATCACGGTTCCAAAAAAGCCGAGTTCCGCCATGGGCTTTAACGCTTCTTCGTAGGGAAAATAGTGTTTCTCGTCCCATTCATCGGCAAATGGCGCAATTTTCTCCGCAGCAAAATCCCGGGCCATGTCGCGCAGCATCTGCAGTTCTTCGCTTAATCCAAAATCCATATTCATTCCTCCTTAAATTTTAGGTCTAAAAGTGTTGTATTTGTTAAAATTAAAATATTCTATTGATACCTAATGTCCTGCGGTTTTCCGTTACCCCAACATTACCGTATTCAAAGTTTTTTTGGAACAAAACAATATAAAGCATCAACAAATAATTGGCAACAAAAATGTTTACATTATAGCTATATTTTAACTACAAGATTCAAGGGGGCAAGTGGAAGGCTCTAAGAAGAGAATACCCGACGGACGGCAGGCGGGTATTCTGCGGTTCAAAATGATTTAGAAGTCTAGACTTGAGATAAAGCTATTTTCTTAGATCTTTTCCAGGCGAACGGCGCAGACCTTATACTCGGGGATCTTGGCTACAGGATCCAATGCGGCATGGGTCAGCATGTTGGCTGCAGCATTTGCATAATGAAAAGGGATAAAGATGGTCCCTTTGAACGCTTGCTCTGATATTTTTGCCTTAACTTCAATCTCCCCGCGTTTTGAGGCCACCTTGACGGCATCACCCTCATTGATCTGATACTGCTCGGCATCCTGGGCCGATACCTCGACGAAACACTCTGGGGCCAGCATGTTCAGGCCATCCGACTTCATGGTCATAGACCCTGTATGGTAGTGATAGGGTATCCGGCCCGTTGTCAGGTAGAGTGGATATTCCTCATCAGGCAGTTCAGCAGGGGGGACGTATCCAATGGCATGGAAGACCCCAAGCC
Source organism: uncultured Desulfobacteraceae bacterium (assembly GCA_964497115.1). GTDB lineage: Bacteria > Desulfobacterota > DSM-4660 > Desulfatiglandales > HGW-15 > JAFGFY01. The sequence goes on along the minus strand of CAZCCX010000003.1, from coordinate 15,690 downwards.
CACAAGTAAACTGATCCATATGAAGACATGGGGTCCCGGGATGATCCGTCCCCGTACAGGGCCAGTGAATCTCCTCATGCTCCAGACGCTTATAGTTGATGCCGCAGTAGGAAGGCGTCACTTCAGAAATTTCCTGCATGATCGCCTCGGCATTTTCATAGGTCATGGGATATCCCATCCGTTCACTCAGATCACAGATGATTTGCCGGTCCTCCTTGGCTTCGCCTGGGGGTGGGAGGGCCTTTCTCACCCGCTGGACCTTCCTTTCCGTGTTGGTAAATGTCCCGTCTTTTTCTGCAAACGATGCGGAAGGGAGGACCACATCCGCCATTTGTGCCGTTTCGGTCATAAAAATATCCTGGACAACCAGAAAATCCAGTTTTTCAAGGCACTTCTTTGCATGATTGAGGTCCGGGTCCGAGACCATGGGGTTTTCACCGATCACGTAAAGGGCTTTTATTTCGCCGTCAAGGGCCTTCTGCATCATATCCGTAACCGCAAGGCCTGCATGTTCGGGCAACCCCTTTACGCCCCAAGCCTTTTCCGTGTTTGTACGGACCGCCTCATCGGTTACTTTCTGGTAACCCGTGTAGACGTTGGGCAGTGCGCCCATATCACAGGCCCCCTGAACATTGTTTTGCCCCCGAAGCGGGTTCACACCACCCCCCTCTATCCCTACATTTCCGCAGAGCATGGCCAGGTTGGCCAAGGATTTGACATTGTCCGTGCCTGTGGTGTGTTGGGTAATCCCCATGGCGTACAAGATAGATGCCGCCCCGGCCTTGGCATAGATTCGAGCGGCTTCAACCAGCTGATCCTTGGGAATCCCCGTGATCTCTTCCACATATTCAGGGGTATATCCCTCCACCACCTTTTTCAGCTCATCCAGACCCACGGTCCGTGAATTAACATAGTCTTCATCATAAAGTTTTTCTTTAAGGATAATATGCATCATCCCGTTAATCCAGGCCACATCTGTTCCGGGCTTTGGCCTAAGCCAAAGATCGGCAAAGCGTACGATGGGGATCTTTCGGGGATCGATCACAAGCAGTTTGGTCCCTTTAAAGCTGACCGCCCGCTTGACATAGGAGGAGAGCACCGGGTGATTTTCTGTGGTATTGGAACCCGTGATGAGCACCACATCGGCCTTTTCAATATCTTTAATAGGATTGGTCATGGAACCACTGCCAAACGCGGCGGCAAGACCTGCCACCGTAGAGGCGTGTCAGAGCCGTGCACAGTGATCGATGTTATTGGTTTTGATCGCTGCCCTGGTCAGTTTTTGAGCCAGGTAATTCTCTTCATTGGTGATCCGTGCACTGCTCAAGACCATGATGGAGTCGGGTCCGGAGGTGTCTTTTATCTTGTTTAACCCTTTTGCCACAAAGTCAAGGGCCTCATTCCAAGAGACTTCAGAGAACTGCCCGTTTTTTTTGATCAAAGGCGTCTTCAATCTGTCCGGGTGAGTGATAAAGTCATTCCCAAAACGTCCCTTTACACAGAGGCTGCCGTAGTTGGGCCCGCTATTTTCCACACCGGTGACCCTGACGACCTTGTTGTCGTGAATATGGAGATTGAGTTGACAACCGACCCCACAATACCCGCAGGTGGTTCGGACCTTTTTCTCCTCCGTGGGGAGGTGACCCATATGGGCGTTATTTGCAGGGATCAGGGCGCCTACAGGACAGGCCTGGATGCATTCTCCGCAAAACACGCAATCACCGTCTTTCAGGGCACGATCCCCGGAGGCCACGATCTTGGATTCAGAACCCCTGTAGCCGTAACTGATGGCATTGTTCACCTGGATCTCGTTACAGGCCTGGACACATCGGCCGCAGAGAATGCAACGGGAGAAATCACGGGAAATAAAGGGATTGACGTTTTCAAAAGAATAGGGGGTCTCTTTGGGCTCGAAGCGTCCGGTCTTTACCCCGTATTTTACGGCCAATGCCTGCAAACGACACTCCCCGTATGCAGGGCAGATTTCCTTATGTTCATCCCGGTCCAATCCTTTCAACTGCAAATCGGTCCAGGCATCCGGGTCCATGTCCTGGACCAGGCAATTGTGATATCCAGAGGCAAGCAGGAGTTCCAGATTCATGCGGCGGGCCCTGACCACGCGGGGAGAGTCCGTGGATACCTGCATGTCTATCCCTGCAGGCGCCGCGCAGGAGGCCACCAGGTTCCTGGCCCCCTCCACTTCCACCAGGCAGATTCGGCAGGCCCCTGTCGGTGTGGCCCCTTTGAGATAACAGAGGGTCGGGATAAAAATCCCGTTCCGGGAGGCCACCTCCAGGATGGTTTCCCCCGGTTTAAATGTAAATGTTTTGCCGTCTATTGTGATCATAGGTTCAGTTCCTTTTCTTGCAGACTATCCTTTCCTATAACAAATCAGCCCGCACTGCAGACATCTCTTCGCCTCCTTCATGGCGTCCGCTCGATCAATGGCCGGCGGCGGTCCTTGTAATTGTATTGCCGCTCCTTCGGCCTTGTCTTCAGCATATGCAATGGATGGAAGCACTCTTTCGGATGTGGTGATGTTTTGGAGTTCGGTGACGTCCAAAATGGATTCCGCTTCAAGGGCAAGGCGTTCGATGGGCAATATCACACCATCACCAAAATATTGACTGACGGCCCGTGCAAGGCGTCTTCCGGAAAGGATCGCCTTGACCACGGCCGTGGAGTCGCTCATGCGACCCGGTTCAGGCGCACTAAAGAGCCCCTTGCGGGCCTCACGAGGAAAGGTGCGAAAAACGTCCAGGGTCTGCCAGGTAAGCTCCTCGGTCTGGGCTTCCGGTTTTCCGTCCGCGTGCACAAAAACCCATTCAGGAAAACGACCGCCGGGGATGATAACCAAGTCGGTCTCCATAATCTCCTGGGCTCCGGAAATGTCACCTTTCTCATCCACCTCCTGAATCAGGATTCGACTCAGGTGATCGGAGGTTCCCCCAATGGTCACGATGGCGGTGGAGGGGTGAATCTCGATGCCGTCAACAGGAGCTGCATAAATGTCTTGAAGGTTCGTGGGCAGGGACGTGGCCGGTTGATCCGTGATAATGGTCACCTTGTCGCACCCCGTTTCCCTCAATTTTCGGGCGGAATCAAGGGCCTTGTCTCCGCTATAGAGCATGACCACGTGCTTGCCGGAAGGAATACCCTCCCCGCGGGAGAGAGCCATAAGAAAATCGAGCATGGTGCATACACCGCCGATGGGCAGGCTCCCTTGTCTGAGATCGGGGTTGAGGATCTGTCGACTGTCAAAACCGCCGGTGGTCAAAGCCACCGCGTCATAACCTTCTTTCAACAGGCCGTCCACCGTAAAATTCCGTCCCATGACCTGACCGGTCTTTGCCTTTACACCCATGTCCAGAATGCCCTTGATGTCATGATCCAGGACGTCACGAGGAAGGCGGTCCTCTGAAATGGCATGTCTCAAGATGCCGCCCAGCTGAGATCTGGACTCAAATATGGTGGGCTCGTAGCCGAGGCGGGCCAGGTAATAGGCCGCGGTCATGCCTTCGGTGCCACCGCCGATCACGGCGATCTTGGTTCCGCAGGATGGTGTTTTGTAGGGCTGGATGTATTTGCCTGTTGTCCTCTCATAGTCGGCCACGAAACGCTTAAGGGGATCAATGGCCACAGCCTTGTCCGCCAGGTTTCGCCGGCACTCAAGCTCACAGGGGGCAGGGCATATATACCCGCAGACCAGGGGCAGGGGGCATTTTTCCTTTATGATGCGAAGGGCGTCTTCGTAGTTTCCTTTTCCGATCTCTCGAATGTATCCCCGGATGTCGATGCCGGTGGGACAGGCCCGCTGGCAGGGGGCCGTACACTCGTCCGTCACATATTCACTGGTAATACGACGGGTGGCGGAAGACAGGGTGATGATATTCTTCGGGCAGGCCTCCACACAGGTGCCGCAGCCCACACAACGGTCGTGGTCCACCACGGGAAGGTTGTCATCGCCCATACTCAGGGCGTTAAAGGGGCAGACCTTAACACAGGTGCCCATCCCGACGCAGCCGATGGAACAGAGTTTGCTTCCGCCGTAGAGCATGACGGCTGCACGGCAATCCGTCGCTCCGTTGTAGGTGAAGACCGGATCGGCTTGCCCCACACCGTAGATGCAGCTGCTCAAGGCAAAGTCGGGTTCTTTTTCTTTAACCTCAAGACCCAGAATCTTTGCCACGGCCTTGGCCGTCTCAAATCCGCCCACCACACAGGCGTTACATTCTATCCGTCCCGCTGCCATGGCTTCAGCGGCGGCGGCGCATCCGGCTTGACCGCAACCTCCGCAATTGGCTTGGGGGAGACAGTCGGCAACGGCAAGGATCTTTGGGTCCTCCCACACATAGAATACCCGTGACGCGATCCCGAGGCCGATACCGGCTGCCAGTCCCAAAAAGAGTAATAAAGCAATAGATTCCAACATGAGTTTGATCCTAACAATACTTTAGATTGAGAGTTGTTTTGTCACCAATTCGATAGTTTTGTGTTCAAACTAGCTTTTCACTAAAGCCGTAAGTGCCCCATCCATACCCTGAAAACCAAAGAAGGCCAGGGCCATCAGTCCTGCGGTGATCAATCCGATGGCCGTGCCTTTTAGGGCAGGAGGGACATCAGAGACCGACAACCTCTCCCGGATTCCCGCCATGAGAATCAAGGCCAGTGTAAATCCCGCGGCCGACGCAACGGCAAAGACGACCCCTTCCATGAAAGTGTATTCCTTTCGGATGATCAGGAGGGCTGCGCCCATTACCGCGCAGTTGGTGGTGATCAAGGGGAGAAAGATGCCCAGGGACGTGTAAAGGGGCTTGGCGAACTTTCTGAGAAACATCTCCACAAACTGGACCAAGGCGGCAATGACCAGAATAAAGGCGACGGTTTGGAGATAGGCCAGACCGAGGGGGATCAAGATTTTATATTGGACCCAGAAGGTGACAATGCAGGCAATGGTCAAGACAAAGATCACGGCCAAGCCCATGCCTATGGCCGTATCCATCCGTTTGGATGTCCCCAGGAAGGGGCAGTTCCCCAGGAATTGCGCCAGAAGGATATTGTTGATCAAAAGGGCCGAAATAACAAGTATAACGTAATCCATCTTATATCTCCAAACTTCGTGGGGTTATGATTGTGATGTCTTTGAAATAGCGTTCATGATGCCCAATAAGAGGCCCAAGCTGATAAAGGCCCCGGGCGCCTCCGCCATAAAGGTGAACGGCCGGAAGGATGCCCACATGATATCCACACCGAATATGGTGCCCGCCCCCAAGATCTCGCGGATAGAGCCCAGCACAACCAATGAAATGGTGTAGCCCAGACCAATACCGAGCCCGTCCAACGCCGAGGCGATCACGCCGTTTCTTGAGGCAAATGCCTCGGCCCGACCCAGGATGATGCAGTTTACAACGATCAAAGGGATAAAAATCCCCAGTTTTTGGTAAATCGGATAGAAATAGGCCTGAGAGAACAATTGGACCATGGTGACGAAGCTGGCGATAATAACAATAAAGCTGGCAATTCGAACCTGGCGAGGAATGATGTTTCGTATGGAGGAAATAATGATGTTGGAACAGGTCAGTACGAAAATAACCCCAACCCCCATGCCGAGCCCTGTTTCAGCCTCTTTTGTGACTGCCAGGATCGGGCAAAGCCCCAGGACCACTCGGAATGGCGCTAGATCCTTCCATAGACCTTTTGTAAACTCGTGCATTAGACTCATGAAACCATCTCCACTTCTATATTACCGACGAGGTAGTTGTCTTCAACTTCTTAAATCCAAAATCGTTAATCCTTGTTCTCATTAACCCGGCAATTAAATATGTCATTCCGGGCGCAGCGAAGCGAAAACCCGGAATCCACAACACGCCGTATTTGCTGGATCCCCGCTTTCGCGGGAATGACAGTAACGCATCGGAGATTCGGCTGTTGAATTGCCACGTTAATAATTCAATTTTTGTTACTCGTGAAATTCTGACTCTATAATCCCAGGTCCGCCTCTTTGATCATGGGATAGAGCGCCACACTCTTCTTGAGGGCCTCTGACACGGCCGTGCTTGAAACCGTGGCTCCGGAAACCGCGTCCACTCCAACGGGGCAGGGGCCGCCGGTGAACTTCAGGTCGATGTCGAGTCCCTTGAACTGTTTGGTGAACTGGTCTTGCGTGACCCTGGAGCCGACCCCTGCGGTTTCACTGTTCGTCCCTATCTTAAGACCCGTCAGTTTGTCTTGTTCAAGATTGTAACCCACCATGATGGTCAAATCTCCACCGAAACCCGCTGCGGTCGTTTCATAGGCGATAGCCCAGGGTTTATCCTGTTTCTTGCCGACAAACAGGAGGAGATCCTCTCCATCGATCTCAATGGGTTTGCGGTCTGCAATGAGATCGTTTTCAGAACCATCCAGGACGACTTCCACATTTGGGCCCTGAACGAACAATAGTGTTTGCTGTATGATGCGCTCCGCGGTCATACTTTCGATGCCCGAGAGGGCTACACCGCAGACCGTACAGATCAGGGTCAAAACCAGAGCCATTTGAATTACTTGTTTCATGAGATAACTCTTCCTTAATAGGTTTTCCCGACGAGTGCCTACCTGATAGAGCGGACCGCCGGTATCTCTTGTTTGGCCTTTATTTTATCCATCAGGGGCACACAGAGGTTCATCAACAGTATGGCAAACACCACACCGTCGCTATAATTGCTCCATGCCCTCAAAAATATCGTCATGGCGCCGCAGCTCAAGCCAAAGATCACCAGACCCCATCGGTTTACAGGGGAACTGCCGGTGTCCGTGCTCAGAAAAAAAGCGCCGATCATGACATTGCCTGTGAGAATATGGAACATGGGACCGGCATAGGTGGCCTGATCGGCCAGCCAGAAAATGCCTGACATGGCGGCTGTTCCCACGAGAAAAAAGAGGGGAATTTCCCAGCGAATCACGCCCCTGACTACGAGATAGAGTCCACCGATCAGAATCCAAATGATAGCAGCGGCCCCTATTCCTCCTGTCTGATGGCCCAGGAAAAGATCAGTGAAATTGAATTGGGAGAGGGCGGACGCCCCTTCGGCCTTGAGAACGGCCAGGGGATACTGCATGAGAAACCCCGTGTCATAGTTGACCAGCGCGAGATCGAAATCTAAGTAGCCTGCCCAGTTCTTGGTGATACGAATAACTGCCCAGCCCACCAGAGCCGGGTTGAGGGGGTTGGCTCCCAAACCACCAAAGCATTGTTTTCCAATGACGATACCCGCGAAATTGGCCACGGCTACGATATAAAGGGGGACGCTGGCCGGAAGGATCAATGCCAATAAGAGCCCGGTCACGGCGGCGCTACCGTCGGCAACGGTGACGGGCTTTTTGAAGAGTCTCTGGATTAGGGCCTCAAACGCCATGGCGAATGCGATGGAAGCGCAGATGACCCTCAGGGCATCAAAGCCATAGGTTGACACACCCATGATCACTGCCGGGAGCAGGGCAATAAGGAAATTATAGGATGTCCCTGTTATTCTTGCGCCCGAGTGATTATGGGGGCTAGGAGATACAATCAGATCCAATGCCTTCATCTGTTTTTTAATCCTCTTTATAATATTGATTTTGCCACCAAGACACCAAGTCACAAAGTTTTAGGATAGCAAGTTTTCAATGACCTTTTCATTTCTTTGTGCCTTAGTGGCTATCACTCTTTTCGGCGCTTTCCTCATTGGGCGCCGGTTCAAATAACCTTAACGGCTTACATGCGTTTTCGCATGTCTCACAGGGGATACCCTGGTCCGCGTTCTCATCTTCAGGTCCTTGAGCCTTAATGACCTGTTTTGCATGAGCAATCAGATGAACCAAGGGTCTCCTTGCAGGACAAACATAGGCACATAGACCGCACTCGATACAGTTTTCGGCCCCAAAGGTCCTGCACTTATCAAAGACGTTGTATTCGGAGAAGCGCCCAAGAAGATTGACTTCCAGGTCAACCGGGCAAACAGTGTTGCACTTACCGCAGTTGGTGCAGGCCGTATCCTGAAAAAACGTTACATTCGAAGGAGACTGGACGGAAACGGACATGGTGTCTGATTTGATGGGTTGTTCATCGGAAAAACAGGCATATCCTCCCATGATCCCGTTTACAATGACCTTTCCTTTGGGTTCGGGGGTGACCCCGGTTGTTTCAAGGAGGGCCCTGATGGGTGTGCCGATACGAATCTTGTAGTTCTTTGGTGTCCCATTTCCGTTGGTAAAGGTGACCGTCTTTTCTGTTATCGGTCTACCCGAGCGAAGGCAGGAAAGCATGGCCACGGCATCTTCCACGGAGACCACAAGGGTGTTTCCCGCCACACCGCCATCCTTGCCCTGTAAGAGGATTCCCCCTCCATATTTTTTGGCAAGGATCTCTTTATATCCATTGGGATACACTGGGGGGACCAGGACCACCTCGTGAGAACCGGAAGGGATCTTTCCGGCTATGCCGGCAAGATTCTCTGGAACCGCCAACACGCACTGGGAGGTCTCGGCAGCTCTGGAGAGGAGTTCAATGGCCTCACCCACATAATCAATTTGATCACGAAAGGCCTGTTGATTCACCAGACCGACAGGATCCAGATCAAGGGCGCTAATGATCAGCGCGTCCACTTTCGGCCAGGCTTCCGGATCAGGAGAGATGGCATTCAGGGAAGAAAACCCCGCCCGATTGATGGCCGCGCGGAGTTCCACGGGATTAGCCTTGGAAAAGTCGTTGATGGTTGCCAGGGATGGGTCAAATGACTCCCTCGAATTCGGTTTGATAGAAACCGAAGTATAGGACTGTCCATCAGCACCCTTGAACTCGCAGATTTCTTCTACAGGGCCTGTGGCGGGGGAGATAAGGGGTTCTTCTCCCAACGGGGCCAGATTCTGACCGGTCTTGACCTCATCCCCTACGCTCAGGGCCACACAGGAAGGCGTGGTTTCGGGGTAAAGGAGAGTCAATCTGTTCGGCAGGGGCACCGATTCGGGTGGCGAATTCGAATCCGAGTATGGCAATTTAATCGGGAGAATTCCAAAAAATGATCTTAGGCTCATAACTATTTCTCATTCCTTGACAGCTTCCCAAAAAGCCCAACTGCTGTGTTACGCTTCATCTTTCGTCATTGCGACGTACTGAAAGTACGTCGCATTCCTCAAGATTTACAAGCCTTGCATTTGGGACTTTTTGCTTTGCCGTCCTTATGCTGATTTTTACAGATCAATCATTCCTAGGATTTCGCATCATTCTTCATGGCACGTGCCGCAATCCTCGGCATCGTGGCATTCGGCGCAGTTAACGCCTATGTATCGAATGTGGTATTCGTCATCATATTCGGGAATCAAATCACCCAGATCGTAATGACAGGCACGGCATTTCTTTTCTCTTCTCATACCTTCCATGCCTTCGGCCTCCAGGTATGCATGATGGCACGAAGAGCAAGGCTCCCCGATGTCTTCACTGAGATGGAGCTGGTGATCAAAGACGACCTCGCCATTATCCGTGTCAAAAAGGACGGATTCGGGTAGAGGCGGCATGACACTACCCGATGCCTCAAATGCGTAGCCCTGCTGGATGTGGCAGGAATCACAGGAGACTTCCATGGCCATGTCGTCGTGGCAACTCACGCAGTTGGCCCCGATATAGCGGATATGGGTCGGATCGTCACTCGGGGTTTCACTTGTCTCTCCGAAATAATGGCAAGCACGGCAGTTCATTTCAAAGTCCGGTGCTTGGCCTTCATCATCATATCCGTGATGGCAATTGTCACAGGTGGAAAAGGAGACGTGGTAGTCATGGTCAAAGATCACATTACCGCCGCCGGTGTCGAACCAGATCTTACTTGGGGGATCGGATGAAGAAGGAGAGGAATAGCCAATAATGCCCAAAATCGCGCAGGCGATCACGAGGGCTCCAGCAAACACTTTCTCTGCTTTGCTAAACATAGAAATTATCACCACATGAGATTTCATGAAAAGCGGGTCAAGAGATTTCTTGACCCAGGTTTTTCCCGCATGTCCGAGAAAAGAATACGCCCATATTTCATCATTATGATGTCTCTTTTCGACTGAGCGGAGAATAGGGGCAAACGAGATTTTTGTCAAGCCATAATCTTGTCTTTGTGAAAAAATGCTCTATATGTTCTGTCCAGTGAACACCTGTAGGCAGAAGCAGATGCAGGTGTCTCATTGTACTGTGTAACTGGCTAAAAAAGTGGAGAATATTTGAAATGTAGGACTATGTATATGGAGTATTTGAGATTCTTCGAGAGTAAATGGGGTCGTAGCTTCTGGAGGAAAATCCTAGTAGGGCATTGTTCTGGTATTTTGGCCCCTCTTTCAGCCGATACAAGGGCTGAATTCCAATGCCTTTCAATCGATTCAAGAAACCTGGTCCTCCCCCGCCCTAAATGGCGGGATCTTCGATGCGCCCGTCGAAGATCCCGTATCACGGGAGTCGGGGTTCATAGGCTTTGCTGTTTGATCTCTCCTTAGTTTTTCAAAATCCACAAGATCTTTTGGCCTTCCACTTGCACGCTTGTTGGTCAAAAGGTCATCCTTTGATATGAAATCCACTTTGAAATCACCAAAATCTGCAATAACGTTTAGTTCACCAAGGCGCATGCATGGACAGGAACGCCTTAAAAAAACATTTAAGGGAACGGTGCACTCCAAAAATGCCTCGGCCCTGCGGTCTGGTGAAACTAATGGTTGGGCACTTGTTTTGAATATGTTACTAGTTTTTAAATTAAGTAACCGTAAACATAGAATTTAAACGCTTATCTATCAAGAAGAAAGCTCTTGTATATTTTATAATGCTCGGTTTCTTGGTATTCTATTACACGTACTGGACAATAATCAAAACTGTAAATCTTAGCATCTTCGTAAGCCAACAAAATTGGAGAATGTGTCGCTATTATAAACTGTGCATGTCCTGCCTTACCATTTTCACGAAGAATATCTATCAGATCAAGTTGACTTTTTGGAGATAGTGCTGTTTCCGGTTCATCCAGAAAGTAGATACCCATTCTGCTATAGCAGGAACGAAAATAGGACATTATAGATTGGCCATGCGATTGTGTAACTAGAGACTTACCACCAAAATATTTCAATTGCCCAGGATCTGAGCTCGCCCAACTATCGAGCGTTCTTCTGAAGTCATTAAAAATTTCTGAACCGAAAAATGATCCAGGTACTTTTCCATTTGCCCACTCCAAGGAGATATACTTGTATAATTGTTTTTCATACCGGTTAACCTGGTAGGGCACACCTTCACACTTACGCCAAATATGGATATTGCTCGCTATGGCTAATGCTTCCAAAAAAGTGGACTTTCCCGTACCATTCTCTCCCACGAAGAAAGTTACCGGGAATTCAAATAGCATTTGCTTTGTTTGATTAAAAATAGGCAAAGAGAAGGGGTAATGACAATCCGATGGATACTTTTCAGGGTGCAATGTAACTTTAGTTATGTGATTGCTCATGGTGTTCCTAAAATTTCTTCAAGTCGACATAATTTTTATCTCTATTTTGTTTACAGAGTTCCAATGCGCAGTTGGATGAGCTCGAAGACTCAACTGCGCATTGGCGCCGACGCAGTCGGCGCCAACATGAAAATCACAGGCGCAGGCATTTTGGCGTCCTGTGCATTTTTTGGTTCGGCAAAGCCGCTTCCAATTGTTATTTTCAATTCTGTCAAGAATGAAGACCGGCTATTTTCCCGGGTATTTTCTCTTAAAACCCATTTCAGGGTCTTGAATTGTGAATAATATAGAGAAATTCACAATTTAAGATTTGACCCCACTCCTCCTAGTCCTATGGAATTATATTAGCGCGGTTAAACTGGACATTGCACAATAAACAGTTTACCTATCCCTTTTTTCCATCGCTATACGCTCCTTTTCCAACTCTTCCAGCAGGGTTGAAAGAGCCCAATTTTCTGAAAGCGGTGTTAATGTAGCCCACAAAGGGCGAGACAATCCAGTGCCTTTGTAATTGGAAAGAATTTGTTGAAGTTCTCTCTCAGTAATTCCAGACATTACAACAGCTCGCGCAATATCACAATCCGTGTTTCGTCCCGATTGATTGGGCAAAGTCAGTAACTCACCGAGGCATATCTCGGTATCCGCATCTGTGGCGAAAATTACCGGAACATCTGTGAGCTGGATGGTGTCCAATAATTTTATTACAGTTTTCTGTTCTGATGGCGGAAAGCCGCATACCAGTAGGGCTCTTGGTCCATACATCGGTTCAGTAGATTCTCCGATCTTCTTAAATGTTCCTTCACTCATGATGACTTCCTCATTTTTATTTGGTCTGCTACTATGGTCGGGCCAAGCTATGGTTGACCTCGTGTACTTCTGCCCTTTCTTCAACCACTATACATCGATACCTTGAAACCTCAGTATTTGAGCGTCATACCGACTCCAACTTCCTTTAGATCAACAACCTTTGACAATGCGATTTTGGAGTTCAAATCCGTACAATGGCATGCATGCACCGATCCAGGACCCAGAGATTCCATGTACCTTAGGGTTTCTTCCAACTGCTCCTCAGAAGGATCCAACAAATGGAAACCTCCTACAATATCAACAACTCTCTCATCTCTACAAACCTTTCTCGCATATTCAACAATGTTACAGATTCCAGCATGGGAGCATCCTGTGATAATGACTAAACCTGCAGATGATTTGTAAGCTAATGCCGAATCATCCACTATAAAGTCGTCCTTTTCAATTTCACTATCCATTATTCTGCCTAATGGGGTTTTAGCTTCAAATTCATTCGTCTTCTCAATCTCCCCCAGAAACACCAAGCGTTCAGTTAAGTTCACAGGCTCCCTGCTCAATTCCATCTCGAAATAGCCAGAAAGCTTATCTTCCGGAAGTAAGGGGCCGATTTCTGGCAAGTCACCAAGCCTTCTGCTTAGTAATGTCAATGGATGTGTGACAAGCGTAGGCTTCTTGGCCTGTAAATTTTCTATCATCCCTTCCGTATAGAGTCGGATAAGTGGAATCAGCCCCCAACTGTGATCCAAGTGGCCGTGAGACAAAGCTACAAAGTCCACATCCAGCAAATCAATAGACAGTTTTCGTGCATTCGTTATGAACGCATCTGAATACCCAACATCGAATAAGATCTTTTTGCCTTCGTCCTCAATGAAATAAGACACCCCTGGTTCTCCAAGGAAGTATCTGTCAATAAGTGTATTGTTGTCGATGAGCACTGTCAGTTTCATTTTATCCCCACATAAAACACTGAACACTTTGCTGCACGCGCGTTAACGTTGCAGATAAGGTGCTGGAACATGCGGCGCACAATGCTAAGAAATTTATAGAAACGTTATGCGTAGCACAGAAAATCAGATTCGCACATCGTTGTTCCAGTCAGCTCAATTTTTATTGTTAGACGGTACTTCCTTTGCTAGTCAATGTCCGCCTCCAGAAGCAGCCTGTCTACGGTAGGTTGCCAGACGTTCGGAAATTGCCTATTCCAAAATCTTGGAGGCTTCACTCAGAAAACCGTAGATTGCTTCTGATTGGTTTCCTAAGAAGTGGCGCTTTCTCGGAAATACCTTAACTTCTGCTTGCAAAACTAATCGCTTGAAACGGCGTTCAATCTCAATCGAATCCATAGTGACATCATCCGCCCCTAACAAAACAAGAACCGGTATATCTAGGGCAGCCGGCTCATTGTCGGATATTTTTCGCAAGCTTTCAGTTCGGGGCTGCATGCCCTCGAATATGGCTGCGGAAAATTCTGAAAGCTTAGCTTGTTGCTCGGTCTCGAGTGTTTGAGAGCGACCCACGATTCTTTCTCTCACTTTTTTGGCACCCCATGCCCCCAATAGCAACAGAGGAAGCGCCCAATAAGAAATAAGAAATCGATGCGATCCCGTTTAAATTTCAGCAGAAACTCTGGCTTGTGGCACCGGTGTGTTATGTGCCACACTTGCCCTGGAATGTAATGCCGCTTTGCACGTGCCATAAATTCCCTATATCGCTGTTTTTGGCCTTAAAAATCGAAATACAGATGGTTTTTTGACTAAAATTTGAACCATATTATCTATTTTAACAAATGTTTATCTTGGCCGTCCCCGTTAGTCGAGAGTGGGGTGGACCGGAGCTTTGGCAAAGAACAGGCATATCAAACCTAAGGCGGTAACGACGACAGCGCCTTGAAAAGCAAGCGCATAGCTTCCTGTAACATCCCGAATGTGACCCGCAATGGGCGCTCCCGCTCCGCCCACAATGGTCCAGAAAAGCCTGACGGAACCCATGATCTTTGGATAGTATTTGGCTCCGAAGTAGTCGGGGAACATGTTCATGGTGGCCACCATGGCAGAGCCAAAACCCAGTCCAAGAACAACCATATAGAGAAAAACAAAGGGCAGAGATTCAGTGAGTATCAGGATCACCAGGCCGACAACCTTGAGAACTTCGCCCCCAATAGCGATGGAGTGCATGCTGAATCTCCTGCCAACGAAGCCAAGACTCAACTGGCTGAATGCCATGAAGCCAGACATCACACCCAATGCAGTGCCCGCCATGGCGGCACTTATTCCGATATCAAACAGATATTTTATCTGGTGCGTCATTATGGCGCCCATAGCCAGCATATTCAGGCAGAAATATGCCACCAATAGCCATAAACTGAGTGTCCGCATAGCTTCCTTCGCAGTGAAAGGAACGAGAGTCTTGTAAGCGGCCTTGAGTGGAACTGTTTTGTGTGTACCCTTAGTTTCGTTGTCGGGCCCATCCGGCACCTGACCCAAGTCCTCGGGCTTATTCCTGATAAAGATTGCGGGCAAAATTACTGCAAGCAGCAATATCATGCAGGATATAGTTAGAGCAGTGTTGCGCCACCCAAGCGTTTCAATCAGCGCTATAAGTGCACGCCCCATGAATATTCCTACGACGCCGCCTGAACCCAGCAAGAGGCTCAACGCCAACCTTCTTTTCTTTATAAACCAGTTATTGATGACGGTGGTAGTGGCCAGCATTCCTCCAAGTCCCGAAGCCACTCCCATGAGCAGTCCATATCCCAGAAATAGCTGCCAGAGATGAGTATGAAAATACAGAAGGAAGAATCCTAAAAGACCCAGGCTGTTACCTAATACCATGGCGCGCCTGGCTCCATACCTAAAAATAAAAATGCCCGCGATAGGTCCGCACAACCCCATCGCTAACATATTAATGGTCGCTGCAAAGGATGCGTCCCTTACCGCCCAGCCGAAATCATCAACCAGGTACGGAAGAAAATAGCTGAAGGAGATCATGTAAAATGTTGCTGCTACGCCCAGGACTGCGGCTACCGTAAGATTTTTCCATCCATAGAAATCCTTATTGCTCGTCATGCTTGCGGGCATATTTCTTTCTCCTTTGGTAAAGGAAGCACGATTTTGCGCGTTGCATTCCAATACGGGATGTGGGATATGAGGGACGTATGTTAAAATATGAGTTGCTTAGTTGGAAATTTATAAAATAACGTACGTCCCCAAAGTCTCCTTTAAATCAGTTGAGAGAACACAAGGCTCCGTATATCAATCCACCCGTCTGCCGCGGTTCATGACATGGTACCAGGCATCTGGATATTCTATGCGAAGCGGACGGGCCATAATGTTCCTTTTAAATCAGCACCCACAATGTAGGTCAATAGCGGACTTGCCCCCTTTTACAGCATCCGATTGCCATCAAC
>CAZCCX010000002.1:25575-31441 GCA_964497115.1 uncultured Desulfobacteraceae bacterium | reverse complement strand
CCACGTGTCATAGAATCTGCTCAGGATAATGGAAGTTATTTCTGGGACACGACACCAGCAAGTTATATGCCGAATCCCTGAAAAAAATGGCAATCGGCAGATTCTTGTGTTTGTTCAGTCACATAGAAAGAAAATCTTTGTTGTATACCGTTTTCGTCAGGTTTCAGTTATGGGCCAAGATTTGATGCGATGAACGCTTGGTCGTATACAATTTAATAACGCACGTCGTGACAGTTCGGTGGCGACCAGCGCCTGAAAACACATCGGGTCTTCGTCTTTACCTGCGTCCACCACGTCCTGAGCCTCTTGAGCCTCCTGAACCTCCAGACCCCCCTTGACCCCCTGCCCCACCGGCGTTATTCCAACTACCGGAATTGCCCGGATCGTCATTGCCGAATTGTCCGTTCTCTCCTGTGTTTAGTGCTCCCGCATCCCTCCCTTTTCGCATTTGTTTGTTATACTCCCGGGCCAGACTTTCCGGATCAGAGTTGCCGTATTGAGCACTAAATCGAGTTCTAAGCGTAATCATATCCCAGGCAGAATATCTACGCTTTAACGCCTGGCATATAACCCCTTTCGCGTCTTCTGAAGGCACGCCCACCCGAGCCATAAACCGCGCTGTCTGAAAACTCTCCATGGCGAGTTCATCCGCATGAATTCTTTCCATCTGTTTTGCTCTCTTTTGAAACTCAGACACAATGTGGCCGATATCTTCATTCGATACGCCGGCAGCGCTGGAGTCTGAGATTATATCGCGTAGAGAATTCACTTGATCCTGCTCTTGGGTCATTTTTTTTGCCTGCTCATCGGCAAAGGCATGGCGTGAACGGACGCGCTCCATGGCTTGCACGATGTTTTCCATCCGCACCTGTTTGGCGATCCCTTCATAGACCTTGTTCATAATGGGTTCTGGTGGTAGGC
Organism: uncultured Desulfobacteraceae bacterium; assembly: GCA_964497115.1. GTDB lineage: Bacteria > Desulfobacterota > DSM-4660 > Desulfatiglandales > HGW-15 > JAFGFY01. The sequence goes on along the minus strand of CAZCCX010000002.1, from coordinate 30,520 downwards.
CTTCATGTTTTGCGTTCATGACGATCTCGTGGGCTCTTAGGACATATTCCTGTTTGAATTGCTCCTTGATCATGAGCCGAGTCAGCTTAATCGCCTCGTCACCGGGAATACCGTTCTGTATGAGTATCCGGGTGCTATTCTTGATCTCTTGTGTGGCCATGTTTTGAAGAGCTTCATCGACTTCATCACACAACCCAAAAGAGGCGTTTAAGAAAACAAAGATTATTGCCAGATATATTCCTTTCATGATTCTCCCCCATTCGTTCCTGTCTATATACACAGGCATAGACCTTTACCTCTCGGCGGAAAAAATGCAGTTTTCAGAGCCGAAATCATCCGTCTCCTTCAGTGGACAAGCCGGAAGGAAAGGCTCTCCGTCCACTGTGTAGAAATATTTGAACTCAGAATCAGCACGGACAAGTATCTCCCAGGTTTTCTTGTCTGTCTTTTTTGCCTCATGTTTTTCATACCCATCCAATGAAGATAAGAAGAAGACCTGTTGTGCCTCGGGAGATTTGAGATATACCCTCACCCCATCTTCCTGCGTTTTGTAATAGTGATCCGCACACCCCGAACACAGAGCCAGAAGGCAAGCTGCAAGGACAGAAATTTTGATCATTTCTAGATCTCCATATAGAGGATGGAATTCTCTCCACCAAAATCATCTTGTTCCTTTGTTAATACGGTTGGATCTGTAACCCTTTGATGTCCTTCAAGGATATATGTAAAACGATGTTCCCCCTTGGAGAGAGGAAGAACGGTTTCCCAGTAACCGCTGGGGCCGACTTTTCTCAACGGCAGTGCCTCCCAATTCGTGAAACTTCCGGATATCTCAACTTGATTCACATCCGGGTTATAGAGAACAAATCGACGAGGCGAATAGTCCATCTCCTTAGGGGATATCAGAAAGAAGAAGATCAGGGCTGTGGCTGCCGCTGATGATGCCATGAGGGCGAAAGGTCGAAAAAAGGACAAGGCCCTCTTCTTTCTTTCTTTAAAGTGTACCGAAGGGATACGCTCGACTACTTCAGACCTGAGTAGTTTTTCCTGACGGAGAAGTCCCAGAGAACCATTCCTGAAATCGGTGTCTTCATGGACCTTTGATACGAACTCAATTTTTTCGTCAATACTCAGCTCATCATCGATGAATAAACTTATTCTGGAATCCATTAGGAACTCCTTTTTCTAAGAATCTCTCTGAGTTTCATGCGCGCCCGATGGACCTTGACCTTTACATTTCCTTGGCTTATGCCGACAATGGAAGCAATTTCCTTATAGCTCAACTCACCGCTCAGAGTAAGGGCCAGAATATCCCTCTCATCCTTGTTGAGTTTCTGCATTCCTGCCAGAACTTGACGGTATTCCTGTCGTACCATGAGGACATGTTCCTGATTATTCGTCATATCCTCCGGGTCTTCAACTTGTTGATACTCTCTTCTCGACCTCCTGAAATGATCAGAGAGGGTATTCCTGGCAATTGTATAAAGCAGTGAAACGTTTCTTGTGTGGCTTTCATAGTGTTCTAAACAGCGGGTGAAACTCTCCTGCAGAATATCATTTGACAGATAATAGTCTCCGCTTAGGCGCATCAGATATGAAAACAGGTTTTCCCGATGTTCGTTATAAAAGCCTTTAAAATCCTTCATTGGTCTATCAACGTTTTCCGAGTGAAAAGGTTACGGATTTTTTCAACCTGTGACTTGGAGGAGTGAAGATTTGTCGCTTCCTGAATATGAATGGCCAGCCTTGTGAAGGAAATTCTGCATTTTCAGAGGCGTGGTCTAACAGAACTTTGTCTCTTTGACGCGATCTCAGGATGGTGTCAAGGGGAAAATCCGTAATCTGTCTTGACTTTCACTTGCCTCTTGTCCTACCGTCTTTATGAGGGAGATCAAGATGAAGCCGCTTCATCTTTCGCCATAGGGTCGTGGTATGGATGCCCAACTGGGCCGCGGTGGCAGCCCTGTTCCAATTGTTCTGCCTAAATGCCTCATAGAGAAAGCGCCTTTCCATGTCATCCAACGAAGCGCCTTTTTCATGAGTTCCTTGCAGACCGGCTGTTTTTTGATAGAGGTAGTCAGGGAGGTGCTCAATATTGATCACGTCATCCCTGCAAACGACAATGGCGTGTTCGATAATGTTTTCCAGCTCCCGAATATTCCCCGGGAAATCGTGGGACATGAGAATGGGCAGCACTTCGGGTGATAGGCCATGGATCTCCTTTCCACTGAGTCGGCAAATTTTTCGGACAAAGTGTTCCGTCAGTAAAGGGATATCTTCTTTTCGGTCTCTCAGGGGCGGGAGGACCAGTTTCACCACATGGATGCGATAATAGAGATCCTGTCGAAACTTGCCCTCTTTCACAAGGGCTTCCAAGTCTTTATTGGTGGCAGCCACAAACCTGACGTTGGCCTTTTCGGATTTTGTGCTTCCCAGGGGTTCATAGACTCTATCTTGAAATACACGAAGAAGCCGAACCTGAAGGGCCGGGGAGACATCTCCGATCTCATCCAAGAAGAGGGTCCCTCCTTGGGCCAGGGCCAGACGCCCCGGTTTGTCCTTTTTGGCATCCGTGAAGGCCCCTGCCTTGTACCCAAACAGCTCCGATTCCAGGAGCGTGTCAGGCAGAGAACCGCAGTTGACGGTTATCATGGGACCGTCTTTCCTGGCGCTAAGGGAATGGATGGCCTTTGCAAAGAGTTCTTTTCCCGTGCCGCTTTCTCCTTGGAGTAGGACAGTGGAATCACTCTCGGACACCTGTTCCAGCATGCCGAAGAGACGCTGCATTTCTTTGCTCTTGCTGATGATATCCAAAAAGGAGTGACGCTCGTATAATTCCTTTCGAAGGGCCTCCACCACACTGAGATCCCGAAAGGTCTCTGCCCCCCCTATGACATTCCCCTGGTTGTCTTTCAGAAGGGCAGTTGAAATGCTGACAGGAACACGCTCTCCTTTGGAATTCAGAATATAGATGGATTGATTGACGATGGGAGATCCGTTCTCCATGGTATGGCGCAGAGAACAGAGTTTTTCACAGATGCTCGCCTTAAAGACCTCCCAGCAATGACGGCCCACGGCCTCCTCTTTTTTGATCCCAGTGATGGTTTCCGCAGCCCGGTTAAAGGAGGTGATCTTCCAATCGGCGTCCACCGTAAAAACGCCGTCAGCGATGCTGTCAAGGATGATCTCTGTCTGGTTTTGAAGGGGTTGTTTCATCTGAACCTCTGAACTCAGAACGAAGAAAATCTAGGGCTGAGAGTCGAGTATTGAGAATTATCCTTTTGCATTGCTGTCCAAAAAAAATATAAGAGCGGTTTTTCGCAGACATAAGTGCTTGATTTGACCTGTTCGTCAGATTCGACTCAAATCCAGGTTCCCCCATATGCTTCGGAACTAGGGGTCCGGGTGTCTCTTTTCAAGTTCAAACCCACAAGACTCCTCTGCCCTTACCCCGCCCCCATCTTCGGGACGAAAGGGTCTCCGGACAGGCACATACGAGGTCCGTCGCTCAAAAAAATTGTTCTGTGGGGCTCCTGCCATATATGCAAAAATGAGGTGCCGTTCCACCACCTCCGGACAAATGGTTTGAGCCTGAAAAGAGACCCCCGGACCCCTGAATTGCAGCACTGTTTTTGGACAAGAGTGATCCTTTCGGTTTTGTCATTTTAGTCCGTTCCTTACTGTTTCAGTCTCTGAGAAAAGAATCCCGCCTTGACGTTGGCGGGATTCTTTTCTTGCCAGAGTCCTGATTTCTTCAATGAATCATAATCCCACCTCTGCGAGGTCAGGCCCCAGATAGGTCCTTTCATTCTCTCCAAGACATCCCAGTGAAAGGCAGATGAGGGTCCATAAGTGAACGGTATGGTAACCCGCTTCATAGTGTTCGCTAAGGTCATGGATTTGTGCGTGGCAATTATGGCATGGTGTAATACAGTAAGCGGCTTCGGTATCTTTGATTTGGTTGAGTTTCAAATGCCCATATTGTCGCCTTTCTTCTGCATAACCGGATTGGAGATAACCACCACCTCCGCCGCAACAGTAGTTGTTGGATCTGTTGGGATGCATGTCAATAAAATTCTCTTCACCCACAACCGATTTGACGACAAACCGCAGGTCTTCTGCAACCGGATCTCCAAAGCTCTTTCTCACCAGCTGGCAAGGATCTTGAACAGTAAATTTAACCTTTAAATCTTTGTTCCAATCAGAGTTGACTTTGAGCTTTCCTTCCCTGATCCATTGTGCATAGTACTCAACAATACTTCTGATCTCAAAATTGTAAGGAATGTTGAATTTTTTCAGTCCGGCCCGGACTGCGAAGAGTTCGTGGCCTCATTCGGTGTTAAGCCAGACCTTACACCCCAGATCCTCAACGGCCTTGGCCTTTACTCTTACAATATGTTCCCATGCATCCCAATCCTGCAGAAACATACAGTAGTTTTCGGCCGCCCATCCCTTGGTGCCGTAAGTCCAATCAGCACCGACGAGATGCAGGATCTTCCACAGGGGGACCATCTCATCGGGTTCAGTGACCGGCTCCCTTGAGTTTTGGTTAAGGAAGAATTCCGCCCCCTCTTTGTTTACCGGAGCCTGGAGTTCCTCCCAACCGGGTTGATCTTCTCGGACTTCCTCAACCACATCCTCAACGACAAATTGGAAATCCTCTTCACTGGTCCCCATGGCGCTGCATGTATCGTGTTTAAGGGCCATATCACATGATCCAAGGATTCCTTTAGGCCTTTCCTCTCTTGGCCAGGTCTGTCTGGCCAGGCCTACCATCTGAGGGATGTCCACTTTCATGGGGCAGGCATAGATACACCGCTGACACATGCTGCACATCCACACCCAGGGGGTGGTTGTGATCTCTTCATCCATTCCAAGAGCAACCATCCTGACAAATTTCCTGGGGTCCATATTCTCGAGACCGGTGGCCGGGCACCCACTCGCG
>CAZCCX010000002.1:0-25565 GCA_964497115.1 uncultured Desulfobacteraceae bacterium | reverse complement strand
ACAATTTCTTAACCTTTTCCCTGAATTCACCTTTCAAGTCACTTAGGTTTATTGCTTCATCCGCCATTCATACTCCCTCCCTCATCTTTTTCTTCCCAATATCGAAACCTACAGCCTGAGTGTTTATCCTGTCAATGGAAAGGTTTGAAAGGGTTAAAATAGGTTAAAATAAACTAAAAAATGCAAAATAGGGGAATATTGGCTCAAAGTCCAGATATTCGGGTCGGCATTTTTTGTGCAATTTTTTATTGATACAGTATTTTGGAACATTTTTCAAGCCTAGATTTTCAACTTATCACGAAAAGGTCGAGTCAAGGCCGGGTTTAAACCGAGACTCAGCCCACCCCCCAATTCCTCTACCCATGAGAGCCTTTATGGCGATTCCGGGATAGCGGTTTTCCTAAACCCTTGCCTCCGCAGCCAAAGCAGCCACGGTGTGGACCTGGATTCCCAGATCGTAGTGTTTTGACAATTCTGTGAGTTGTCTATGACATGAGAGACAGGCTGTGGCGACGTGTTTGACTCCGACAGTCTTCATTTGGCGCACCTTGGCCTTTCCAGCAAGCATGCGTCGTTTTGTCCCGGTACTATCCTGAACAATCCCCCCGCCGCCACCACAGCAAATTGAATTCTCGTGATTGGGATCAAGTTCCTTGACCTCTTGACAACACTTGGAGAGAAGCTCACGCGGGGCATCAAAAATGCCCGACTTTCGACCGAGGTTGCACGGATCATGATATGCGACGGGATAGGGATGGGTTTTGGGGTCAAACTTAATCACCCCCCTATTCATTATCTCAAGGGTAAGCTCCGGCATGCCGGTTACAAAAAACTTGGGTTTTCTTCCGATCAGTTTCTCCGTGAGATTCTTGAGAACATAATATCCATGCCCGCATTCTGATAATACTAGGGTTTCGGCGCCTAAATCCTCTGTCGCTTCTACGATCTGAAGCACCATTTTTCGCGTAATCTCATCATCGCCTTTAAAATACCCCCAGTTTGTTACATCTGTATGTCGACTGGACAGCGTCCAGGGTTCGCCAAAGGCATGGAAGAGACCGGCCATGGCGGTGAGATGCAGTAGGTTCATCCCCAGCTCTCTGGGGTTAGGAAGATAGAGAAATCGGGTGTGCTTCTGATCATAGGGGATGGTCGCATCAGGGTCGTCTATTTCATCTGCAAACTCTTCACTCAACCATTCAATGGTTTCCACAAATTCTTCTTTGGTCAGGCCATTGACGTCGCCCATACTCAGCCGTGTTTCTATTCCCTTTGCTAAGTCCTTTGGAACCGAATCCTTGGTAGTCGGCAAGGACCTCACCTTTCTCACCACCTTTTCCATGTCAATCCCCATGGGACATTCCAGCGTACAACGATTGCATAGATGACAGTCCCAAATCATGGGACTTTTCGCGAGCAAGTCATCCAGGCCCAAAAAGGCCATACGTACGATGCGTCGTGGGATTGGACCTCCTTCCTCGCCATACCAACTGCACCGGGAATTGCATATTCCGCAGGTCAAACACTCGGATATGTTTTCCCCTACGAAGTCCATGTCCATCAACTCAGAGAGGGCTGAATCTTTTTTTAAGGTGACAGCTTCCATTCTCGCTATCCTTATTCTAGATCAGGGCTACAAAATTGTTGCAGCCTTACAAAGACTGAAAATCCTCGTGACTACCACGAACGCGGAAGTCCATAAGGTTTCGGATTACCCGGATTTCCCCTTTTCCACCCTGCCGAGCAACGCTATTGCTTCAAGGCAAACTGCGTGGCACTCTCATTCAGAGACGATTCTTACAAATTTTGCGGGCTCATTTGCCGCGACATGGCCATACTCAAGCGCCTTCTCAGAAAGCCCTATATTCATTGCAGTTCTTTTAATCTGACTTAAGGCAAGGCTGCCTCCCTGACCGGACCTGCAATTCCCCGGATGACAGCCCAAAACGACAACTCTTTCTGCATCTCGCAATAGCGGCGCCAGCATGGTCTCGATACCGACACTCCCTGCACAAGCCACCGGTCTGATTCGAACATCTTCCATCGTCCCGAGCCCAAGCCGACGGGCCTCTTTTCCCGCCAAAGCCGCCGATCGTTCACACGCAAAAACTACGGTTTTCTTTGATGCAGATTCATCCGAAAGGGCCTCTTTCGATTCACTCTCCTGTTGTATGGCATGGGCCGGACAGACCGATACACACTGGCCACAACCAAAACAGGCATTGGGAACAATCCGCGGTTGGAGTGAATTGCGAAGTTCCACAGCCCCATGGGGACAGATTCGAAAACAGGTCAGACATCGAACGCAATGATTCTCATTGATCCACGCTGCCTCCGCATTCTTCTGACAAGCCTGATTGAGAAGAGATATCAGTTCGGACATCTCACGATCCATATCCCCTTCATCCGTTTCATCGTGACAGGAGCCCAAGAAAAACAAGCCCTTGCGGGGACTGGATATCAGTCTGTGACGACAATTCGCGGACTGCAAAAAGCCTTCTCTATCCAGGTCTGATTTGAGAACACCTCCCAGTGTCGCATTGTAATCGGAGGCTTGAACCAATTCAGGAACCACCAGTAAATCACAGCTCATCTTTATGGGGATAGGGCCAAGGGTTGTCTCATTTATGGTGACCTGTATGGACTTTTCATTCCGAGAGAAGGATGGCGGCGAGTTCTTTGATATTCGCAAACATTTCACTCCCTGTTTTCTTGCGTTATCGTATATCTGTTGTCCTTCAAGTCCATTGACGAGCATCTTATTCATAATGATGAAGACTTCTTTCCCCTGTTCTGCCAGATTTGAAGCCAATAAAATAACCCGACGGGCGTTATCTTTCCATTCTTCTATTAAATGATCCAAAAGAAACGTGATCCGCCCGGGCATCTTTTCATGAGAATGGCTCAATTCATCTTCAAATTGAGCCAATCCCATCATTCTTTGACTTTCATTCTCCAGTCCTTCAATCCTCTTAGGCTCATGACGGACCACGGTGGCCACAATGAGGGTATCCGCGCTGATGGATCGTGTCTGATTATTTGAGTTTAGTGTGATCTCAAAATTTCCCAGGGTCCCTGTGACCTTCAAAATCTTGCAGTGAGGAAAATATTCCAGCTTACCCTTTTTCTCCATCTCACGACTGCCGGAGTCTAGAAATTTTACCTCATACCCACGTGACACCATCGCCTGAGCGATCTTCACACCTTCAGCACCATTTCCAAGAATGGCGATGGATGGCCATGGGCCGGGGTCCGGTAAGAGACCCAGATCTTGAGCCATACTGTGGGCCGCAAGAATTCCACTCTGCTTTGAACTCAGGATATCCATAGGCTCTTTGGCGGCCCCCGCTGAATATATACCGGCCACAAGAGACTCAACTTCTTTATGCAGGAATCCCCATGGATCCGCCTTGATACCCAGAAGACCAAAGAGTTCTTGGGACCCGGGGGGGGGCACCATTCCCACCGAGAGGATGACCAAATCAAAATGATGGGCCATCCTTTTGCCGCTTTGTTCATCTTCCTGAACAATCGTGAGCCTCTCGGGATCATGGTCGGTCAGGATCTCCGCAGGCACTCCCTGAATCAGTTTTACCCTATCTTGCAGCCGACTGAACTGAGTGCGAAATTCCTTTCCTATGATTTGAAGATCCATAGAGAAAATAGAAATATCCGCGTTGGGATATTGATCCAGGATCCTGTTGGCCTGCCTGATGGCGACCTTGCAGCAGACCTGAGAACAGTAGTCTCGGCCCTGCTCACGGTTTCGGGAACCTATGCATTGAACAAAGGCGATACGGGGCGCTTCGAGTCGATTAAACAGATTCGATAATCCTTCGTCCTTGATTATCCTATTCAGATCACGGGTGGTGATCACTCTGTCGTCTTTGGCATATTTTAGGGAGGCAACGGCCGCAGGATCAAATGGCTCAAAACCGGTTGCCAGGAGAATCGCATCTGCTTTTATTGATTCAGGTCTGGAACCCGTTAGAGTGATCTGAAGTTTCTTGTCATCCCGGGTAGTCTCACTTATCTCAGTGTCCAGGTAGATTTGAGCATTCCGCAGGTGTTCGACCTCATCAACTAATTTTCCACTCAAACAGGCCCCGCAGTTTTGGCACTCATCTGTTGCCATGCACGGCCATTCGAACGCCTTTCCGCCGAGTCTTTTTTCTTTTTCAACGAGGTGAACAAATGCCCCATGGTTTTCCAGGACGCGAGCTGCGGACAATCCTGCAACACCCCCTCCGATAATAACAACCTGCTTCATAGATTCTTCACCCTTCATATCCCTGTCATTCATCTTCTTGGGACAGCTTGCAGTCATCTGCCCATTCAGGGCATGCGTCTTTCATACTTGTCTCATATTTCTTCATACATTCACTGCATTCCATCCCCACATTTGGGACATCACCATATTTTTCCTTTATCTCTTCCGGCGACAGATGGGAAACCGCGCTGCACCCACACTGGGGACATGTCGTCTTGATCCGATATTTTTTTCCACTCATAAAACACCTCCTAAGATTGTTTAAGATGGAAGATCTATAAGATCACATGTGCTGCCCGTAAACAAGAAAAGAACATGTGGCAAAAACGCGAGCAGCGGCGCCTTGGGGGGACTAAAAAAAACGGTCCTATGACTCGGAAAAGCAAGGGCGGAAAATGGTGTTGACGCTGTTAAGATTGCAAAGAGATAAAGGATGTCAGGCAGACTTCCTACCCAATCGTCTTCTTCACCATCCCCAAAAGTTTATCCGGACCGAAGGGCTTTCGAATAACGCCTACGGCATCTTTAACGGCATGGCCACCATCGATACCTGTTATGACGATTACAGGAGTGTCTCTCAGTTCCTTATCTTTTCTCAACTTCCGATAAAATCTCGATCCCCATTCCTCCGGCATCTGAAGGTCGAGGGTTATCAGATCCGGCTTCTCTTTGTGAAGAATTTCCATCCCTTCCATGCCGCTTGAAGCGGAACAAGTCTCATACCCATTGTCTTGAAAAAGGTCTACAAGATAATCGACGATAATCGGGTCATCATCAATAATCAGAATTTTTTTCGCCATAGCTAAACCTCTCTTTCACGCTTAATTGTCAAACTTGTTAGAAAGGATTTACATATCCGTCACTCTATCCCTTATGGCATTCTCCGCAGGTAACAGGGCCTTCTTTTCGGTCAAGATGGCATCCCTTGCAGTTCATATGGAAGGCCTTCATCAGTGCCGGTGTGCGGCCGGATGCCTTCAATTCATGGCAATCGGAGCAATACTGGTCTTCGGAAGATTCATCTTCAATCTTCTTGCCGGCTTCATAGAGGTGGTGACACTCATCGCAGTCCTCAATACTAGCCTTATCATTGTGTTCATCGTGTCTAAAGAAAGCGGATATCCTCTCAGGGTTTTCAAAGTAGCTGTTAGGAACCCGCTCCATATCTTCCTGTGAACTCGCTGAGACGAGAATAAACATGGAAACTATCACGAATATGAGCATATATATGGCACTTTCCTTCATCCCTGGTTCTCCTTTACATCACTCCGGTTTATCCATGACCTCATAGAGTATATCCATCAGGAACTTAATTTCCAGGCCCAGGCCGTAATGTTGGTTAATGTCCTCTAAACCACTGTGGCAGTTGTGGCAGGGAGCGATAAGTACTTTCGCCCCTTTCGCCTTGGCGGCAAACAACTGCTCGGCCTTGACTCTATTGCTTTCAACGCGCTTGTTCTTGTAGGGCGGTCCACAGTTGATCACCCCGCCCCCTGCACAGCAGCAGTAATTGTGCTCCCGGTTCGGGTGCATCTCTATAAGTTTTTCGCACATTTCATTCACAACATAACGGCACATTTCATGAAGCCCCCCGCCCCTGACCACATTGCACGGGTCGTGAAGGGTTACGGGTGTTTCAAACTTCTTTGAAATCTTGATCCTGCCTTCCTTGAGTATGTCGTGCAAGAATTCAATGGCGTGAACGATCTCAAATGGCGGCATACTCCAGCCGAGCCATCGGTTCCCCACGTCATAAACCGATCGAAAGGCGTGGCCGCATTCTCCCATGAAGATCTTTTTGACCTTCAGTCGTGCCGCCGTCTCAAAGTGTGCCCGTTTCACGCGCCCCATAATCTCATCGTCTCCGCTATACATAGCCATATCGCTGTTGTCCCAACCGGACGTGGCGGGCATGGTCCAGTCTATTCCGGCCGTATTCATGATGACCGCAGCCTGATAAATCAATTGAGCCTGAAATTTGGGTTCCGGCCCAATCACGGAGTACATGACATCGGCCCCCTCCTTTTCGAGGGGAATGCGCAGTGTGGAGATCTCAGCCTGGGCCTCCTCTTCCTGCCACTGCAGGGTGTCAGGCCACTCATCCGCCTTGACCCACATCTGGTTCATGGTGACGGAGTGGCTGTGTGCCGTGTCTTGAATATAAAGGGGCGTGACCCCGAGCATGTGACAGATCCGTCGAACAACAAGCATCATGTAGGCAATGTCTATCCCAAAGGGACAGTACATGGCGCATCGTCTGCACAAATTGCATTCCGTTGAAGCGATTTCCGAGGCCTTCTTAATAAACTCCGGACTGACCCTCCCCTTCTTTTTCAACATTCCCCAAATCGTCTCCTTGACCTTCCCCACCGGTGAAAAATGGGGATCGTTATCATGGGAAAGATAATAATGGCATGCTTCGGAACAGAGCCCGCAGTGGATACAGGTATCGACGTAGGCCTTGAGGCGCGCGCCGGTTTCGCCCTTCAATACACTGTTTATGACTTTTTCAATCTTGTCCTCAGTCAGCCTTGCCGCTCCTACCTCAAGACCTTGATCTACAGTTTTTTCTATTTCAGCAGGTTCTCCCATTTATGAAGCTCCTCGGCATTTGGTTTGTTTACGGGTTTAAACAATAAACTCTTTATTTGAAACGTACGTCTCTATATAAAAAGCCTACCAATCCTTTGCATGTCTTACAGCGCCGAATTCCGATCCCATGTAGGCTCTCGTAAAAGGAGCGTATAACATGTGGCTCAAACGGGTGAATGGAATCGCCACCAGCATGATTTCACCTGTTAGGATATGGAGAATCATGAAAAATTTGTAGGCAAACCACTGATGATAGGCGAAGAATCCTGTAACAAAGGGGGCGGCCACAATGGCCAGTATGAAATAATCGGAAGCACAGGTCACGAATTGTACTTCCGGGGATACAAGTCTCCGGACAAGAAAAAAAATGCAGCTGCCAATGACGATAATCGTCATAAAATCAGCCACCCCGTCAGGCAGAGACCACCAACTCAAATTCCATGATTCATCCCAGAGGATCACATGGGAGAGGAGAAAGATGGGGATCAAAATCAGGCATATATGAAATGCAAAGGTCACTATGGTCAGCACCGGATGTTTTTTCATATTCTCAGTGGCAAACGGCGTGATCCAGTGGAGAATGGAGCGGAAACCGTATCGCCAGCTCATGTAGGAGAAGATGAATTTTTCTTTCTTATTGACCAGAATGAGCATCGCGAGCAACCGATAAAGGCTGCCGCCGATAAATAGGATAAAGGCCGCCCATGCCAACGGACCAGTTATAAAAACATATAAATCGTGCATAGATCCCCCTCTACCGCGTCAATTCGGCCACTGGAATGATACGTCGATAATAGGTTCCGTCCTCAATCGTTCGAACAAGGACCTTTTCCCCGTCAGGACTGAAACCCGGATCCCAAACAGCCTCACATTCTCGCCGCCACAGCCGATCATTCATAATGACGGCATATTTGCCGTTCCTTTCCACTTTGGCCGCCACATTCGTGCTGTCCGGGCTGAAAACAGGTTTCCAGGCCATATCGAAGGTGTTGGACCAAGCCGAGCCATTCACGGTAATTTTCCATTTTCCCCCTTCTTTGGCAAGGGCCGCGATTCTGTTGCCGTCCGGGCTGAATACGAAATCAGTCAAAAATTCGTCAAATGTGCGCGTCCAGGGGGTGCCGTCCACAGCAATCGTCCATTTGCCATATTTCGGTGAGACGATGGCGGCCAATTTGCTCCCGTTAGGACTGAACATCTGGTGCCAGAGCTGAAAAAAGGTCCGGTCCCAGATGATATTCCCGTCCTCTGCGATCGTCCATTTTCCCGCCACCCTTACCGGCGCAACCGCCGCATTATTTTGAGGATGAAATACGGGCTCCCAGACACACTGGAAGATGTCTTTCCAAGCCACCCCGTTAACGGCAATGGTGTAATCGTAAAGGTTGAGTCTGACCTCTGCGGCAAGCTTTTCGCCGTCAGGACTTATGGCCATATTCCACACATTGACGAATCGCGTGTTCCACGCTTTTCCGTCAAGCGCTGCGGTGAATGTTCCTTCCTGAAACTTATGAATTTCACCTTCGGCTGTCTGCACCACCTGGACTGAGGCCGCCGTTTTCGTTCCATCGGGGCTCAAGGCAAAATGGGTCATATTTCCATAAGTTTCTTCCCAGGGCACGCCGTTTAGCGCCATGCAATATCGCATATCATTCTGAACTGCAACGGCGATGTTCTTGCCATCAGGGCCGAACATGGTATTCCAGATATAGGCAAATTTATTCTCCCATGGTATTCCGTCCACGGCCAGCGTCCATTCGCCCATATCTGCTACAATCGCGGTGAGACGGCCATCAGGGGAAAACCTGGGATACCAGATCTTTTCAAAGGGATTCTCCCAGGTTTGACCATTGACCCATATGTTGAATTCGCCTTCAGCAAGGTTGACAATGGCTGCTATTTTCTCACCGTCGGGGCTTACGGACGGTTCTTCAACCCACCTGAATTTTCCTTTCCAATCCTTCAAAGGGATCTTTTTTTCAGGGGTTTCCCAGTCCCATTTTGTTAAGTCGATCATACGACCTCCCCAATTCTGCGCATAGCCATGATCTTATTGAACCTTCTTCGTGAAGGGTTTTCATTTTAATAATAGAATAGTCACCCTGATTTCAGGGCCAGGGGATCCCCCAGTGCATAGATGATAAATAACTCCAATTAGTTGGGCCGCGCACATCTTTTCTTTTTTCTTATTTCTATGGCAAGGGATGAGCCTCTTCTGTTTCCTTCTTTGTCTATCACCATACGGTTTCACTCAGCCTCTAAGGACCAATGGATTGTGAGGCAGGGTTTAAGTCCCTTCAGTCTCGACGACCTGGTGGAATAACGATCTATACTGTAAGGACAGGAATTTGGTGTTCTTGGGAACTCCGAATAGGATCGATGTACCGGAACAGGCGTTTTCGGCTGCAGATTCATGGAGCTCAAAGTGACCTCATTTTGGGCCTGAATTCCGCCAGTTAGGGGTTCCTTCACAGGCAATATACTCTGTGTGACCCTCGTAGGCCTTGGTTCGCTGGAAAATGGAAAGGCCAGAAGAATCAATCAAAGGTTTGGAAAAGGAAACGGGTTATGCAAAATGCGGTCGGTCATTCCCTGAGTTGATTGTGAAAAAATACGCATAATCATATCCAAAGTCAACAGGAAAGTGAAACAGATGAACTTACAGGAAGTCCCTTGACAGGCCGAGAGCGGGTCAGCTGCGGCCGGGGGAAAGGGTGGAACCTTCAATTCATTTTAACCTTAACTCCCTAATGGCACAGTAGAGGACCGGTACCACAAAGATGCTCACGATGACAATAAGCATCCCCCCAAATGATGGGATGGCCATGGGCACCATGATATCGGAGCCCCTTCCCGTGGAGGCCAGCACAGGGATAAGGGCCAGAATCGTTGTGGCGGTGGTCATGAGACACGGCCGCACACGCCGAGAGCCGGCTTCGAGTGTGGCCTCGCGGACGGCTCGAACGGATTCTGGACGGCTCCGGTCAAAGGTCTGATTCAGATAGGTGGCCATGATGACCCCATCGTCTGAAGCAATCCCAAAAAGCGCCAGGAACCCCACCCAAACCGCGACACTCAAGTTTATGGGATGGACCTGAAAGAAGTCCTTCATATGATTGCCGAAGAGCGTGAAGTCCATGAACCACGGTTGTGCGTAAAGCCAGATGAGAATAAACCCTCCGGCCCATGCCACCAGGATGCCAGAGAAGACCAGCAACGTGGTGAGAGTAGATCTGAACTGAAAATAGAGAATCATGAAAATGAGGAAAAGGGCCACAGGAAGTACGACCCGAAGTTTCTTTTCCGAGCGGACCTGGTTTTCATAACTGCCCGCAAAGGCATAACTCACCCCGGCGGGCACTTCAAACTGGCCACTTGCGATTCTTTCATCCAGATACGCCCGGGCTTGCTCCACCACATCCACTTCAGCCCATCCTTCCTTTTTGTCAAAAAGTACATATCCTATTAGAAAGGTGTCTTCGCTCTTGATGACCTGAGGGCCGCGAACATAGTGAATCTGGGTCAGTTGAGAGATGGGAATTTGAGCCCCGCCCGGGGCCGGCACCAGTATGCGGCCCAGTTCCTCGATACTGTCACGAAGCTCCCGTTTGTAACGGACCCGCACCGGATACCGCTCTCGGCCCTCTACAGTGAAGGTGATCTGTCTGCCTCCAATGGCGATTTCAATGACATCCTGTACCGTCTCCAGCATGATGCCGTATCGTGCGATGGCCTCACGATCAATATTGATCTCCAGATAGGGCTTCCCCACAATCCGGTCGGCGATTACGGTGGAGGGTTTGATTGCCGGGACCTCTTTGAGCCACTGCTCCAACTGCAATCCCACCCCTTCGATGGCCTCCAGACTCGGCCCTTTGACTTTGATTCCCATAGGGGCACGCATGCCGCTCTGAAGCATGACGATTCGGGCAGCAATGGGCTGCAGTTTGGGGGCTGAGGTGGTTCCGGGAATCTCACCGGCCTTGACGATGGCATCCCAAATGTCATCGGGGCTCTGAACGCCCTTCCAGGCCTTGCGGTCCGGATTGAGATCAGGGTCCAGTGCGGGTCGCCACTGCCGGAAGGGCTTTCCGTTCGGATCAGGGAGCAGGCGCCCTGAATCATCACGTATGTATTGGCCCTTGACCACATAGGGCTTGCCGTCAGGGGCATGCACGGGAACCCCTTCCGGATCGCGGAACAGGTCTTCTTCTCCCTCATCAAATTCAAAGGTCATCCGTCGTCCCTTTTGGTCTACAATATAATGGCTTTTGTAATTGATCACAGTTTCAATCATGGAAATAGGTGCCGGATCCAGGGGGGTCTCTGCGCGACCGAGTTTTCCCACCACGGATTCGATCTCCGTAATGTTCCGAAAGGCCATATCCTGTTTCTGCAGTACATCCAAGGCCTCCCCAATGGATGCGTGTGGCATTGTCGTAGGCATATACAGATACGATCCTTCATCGAGGGGCGGCATAAACTCCTCTCCCAATCCGGGAAATGTCTCTGAAAAGTAGGACCCCACACGGCTTGTTTTCACCCCGTCGGGAAGCCACCCAAAGAGCCCTTCAAATCCCAACCAGGACATCCCTCCAAAAAGAAGAATTGCAGCCGGGATACACAGAAAGATGGCCTTATGGTCTAGGCAAAGGGCCAGAAGAGGGCGGTAGACGCGCATGAAGAGCTTGAAAAAGAGAAGAACCCCCAAGACCATCAGGGCCACAAAGGCAAGGTTTCCCACCATCCCCCGCTCTGGGCCCATGGGCACCCAATACTCACTCAGTAGGATGGCAACCAACAGGATGGCGGTCCCGCTGATCACATAAGGAACCCCTTTCTGAGCGGCTTCGGGAATCCGTTGTTTTATAAGGTGATAGACGCCCATGAGAAGGACAATTATCCCAAGATACCACTTGACCATGAAGGCCGTCACAAGGCCCAAGATGATAAGCGCGATAAAAAATGGGGTCCGCAGTTTCTTGGCACGCATCTGACCACGAAAGAGGAGGTGAGTCAGGGGTGGAATCATGGTGAGGGCAACGATGACCGATGATATGAGAGCAAAGGTCTTGGTGAAGGCCAGAGGCCTGAATAGTCTGCCTTCGGCTGCTTCCATGGCAAAGACGGGTAAGAAGCTGATGACCGTAGTGGCAACGGCTGTAAGCACGGCGCTTCCCACTTCGCTGGAAGCACGAAAGATGACCTCCAGGGAGTTGTCTTCAGGTTTTGACTCGTCAAGTCGTTTCAGGATATTCTCGCACAGAACAATACCCATATCGACCATGGTGCCGATGGCAATGGCAATCCCGGATAGGGCCACGATATTGGCATCGACCTTGAAAATCTTCATGGCAATGAAACACATGAGTACAGCCAGAGGCAAAAGCCCTGCCACAAGGATGGAGCCACGGAGATTCATGAGCATGAACAAAATGACCATGACCGTGATGAGGATTTCCTCTGTCAATGCCGTACGGAGGGTGCCGAGGGTTTCATTGATCAGGCCGGTACGGTCATAGAAAGGAACGACCGTTACCTGACTGGCGGTGCCGTCCGGCAGGGTCTTTTTCGGGAGTCCCGGCGCGATTTCTGCGATCTTCTCCTTGACGTTCTTTATGGCCGCAAGGGGGTTGTCGCCATAGCGCACAACCGCCACACCGCCCACGACTTCCGCCCCTTCCTTGTCCAAGGCTCCACGCCGAAGCGCCGGGCCGAGTGTGACGTGGGCCACATTCTTGACATAAACCGGGACATCGTCATTGACTTTGATTACGGCGTTTTCGATGTCCGAAAGTTCCTTGATAAATCCAAGGCCCCGGATGACATATTCGGTCTTATTGATCTCGATGGTCCGCGCACCCACGTCCTTGTTGGACATCTTGACCGCCTGAAACACCTCATCCAGCTTTACATTCCAGGCACGCATGGCGTCAGGGTCCACATCAATCTGGTATTCTTTGACAAACCCCCCCACTGAGGCCACTTCACTAACTCCCTCGGCGGCCATCAGGGCGTAGCGAACTGTCCAGTCCTGAATGGAACGGAGTTCATGGAGATCCCAACCGCCTGTCGGGTTTCCTTGAGGATCACGACCTTCCAGCGTGTACCAGAAGACCTGCCCCAGGGCCGTGGCATCCGGTCCAAGCACGGGTTGGAGGCCTTGGGGCAGGGTGCCTGAAGGTAAGCTGTTCAGTTTCTCAAGCACTCGAGAGCGGGACCAGTAGAACTCTGCGTCCTCTTCAAAGATGATATAGATGGTTGAAAAACCAAACATGGAGTAGCTACGGACAGACTTGACGCGAGGCATGCCCAGCAAGGAAACGGTCAAGGGATAAGAGATCTGGTCTTCCACGTCTTGAGGTGATCGGCCCGTCCATTCGGTAAAGACGATTTGCTGGTTCTCTCCAATGTCTGGGATGGCATCCACCGGCACCGGGTTGCGGGGAAGGAAGCCGGTGTCCCAATCAAATGGGGCCACCATGACTCCCCACGCCAAAATCAACAGGATCATCAAAAAAACGACAATCTTATTGACCAGGAAGAACCGGATGGTTCTATCCAGCAAAGAAGGTGATGTGGATGGGGACTGTGTAGGTTCATCTGCCATGGTATTATCCCATATTATATTGTAGTTGACTTTTGGGATTGCACAAGTGTGGCAGTCTGCTCTCCACACTGGGGCATGGCCTGACCAAAATAGGGGTTTTGGACGCCGATCTTGTTCTGCAACCAATGGGCGCCTCTGTTGTCAAATGCCATGGGACAATGGAATTGCAGGACAGCCTGTTTCCCGCTGGTTCCGAATTGTCTGACAACCGATGTGAGGGATTCGGAAACCAGGTAGAAGGCCTCTCGTTGCTTATTGATCTCCGAAGTCTTCTCCAGAACTCTGGCTTGCTCGTTTAGATCCTTGAGTTCCTTCATCCAGACCATGTGGGCATCCCCGTTCAATAGACCCATATCCACAGCTTTGAGGGCGTTCAGAAGACTCTTGCCCCGCTTTCTGACGTTTTTTGCCTCATCCCGGTGGAGAGCCTCTTGTATCCCAAAATAGACGGTCAAAACCCCATCGATCTGTTTTCTAAATGCCATGGGTGTTTGCGTCTCCTGGTTTTCGGGTTTCGGGGCCTCTTTGGCTTCCCTTTGGGGCATGCTCATATCTCCATGATGGGCATGGCCTACCATCGGTACACCCCCCTCGGGACTCATCATGCTGGGTTTTGCGAGGATTTGAAGGGCGCTGTCAATCTTGAAATTGCCGTTCACGACAACTCTCTCGCCTTGCTCAAGCCCTTCACTGACGAGATAATAGCCTCCAGCCCGCGGACCCAATACGATTTCACGTCCTTCAAAGATCCCTTCTTTCTCGGGATGAGCCACGTACACAACGGCCCGCTTTCCCGTGATCAGAGGGGCGGAGGCGGGAATCACCAACGGAGCGGGATCTTCCTTATCGCCGGACACGGAGGCATATCCCAATGATTCCGTGCGCGCCAACGGCATTCCGCAAATGTCACAGGATCCGGCATGATCCTTAATGATATCCGGATGCATGGGGCAAATCCATTTCCCTGCCAGGGCTTCATCCATCACCTTACCGGATTCAGCCACGTGTGCATGGACCGTGGTACGGACAAACATCTCCGGCTTGAGTCGACCGTCGGCATTGGAGACATTGACGCGCACCTTCACTGTTCTGGTCTTTGTATCAAGCACCGGATCAATAAATGCAATGGTCCCTTTGAATACTTCACCCGGGTAAGCCTCGGTTTCAACATGGACCTCTTGGCCGTACCGGAGCCACACGAGGTCTGACTCGTAGGCATCCAGTCTTATCCACAAGTGTGAGAGGTCGGCGATAGTATAAAGGCGTGTGCCGGTCTTGACGTATGCGCCCTTCTCCACATTCTTATCAATGACAACGCCTCCCATGGGGGAGTAGATCGTGATGTGATCAGAGGCCTCTCCACTCTTCTCAATCTTTGTGATCTGTTCATCGGTTAGGCCCCACAAACGAAGTTTTTCCCTGGAGGCCTCAACCGTCTGAAGGGCTGTCTCGCGCATGATCTTCATGCCGCTGTTCTTGAGTTCGCCTCCGGCCCGGATTGCCTGGAGCAGTTCCTCCTGGGCTGTCAGGAGTTCGGGACTATATAGATAGACCATATGGTCGCCTTTTCTCACAGAGATGCCGGTATAGTCCACAAAGAGGCGGTCGAGGCGGCCGGGCACCCACGCCGTGATGTAGCTCAAGCGGGTTTCATCATAATCCACCTTGCCCACCATGCGGATGGCCGCAGAGACATATTTTCTTTCCACTGTCGCGGTCTGTATTTCGGCCAGTTTCTGAGCAGTCGGTGAGAGTTTCAATTCCCGCTCGCCTATCTCCTCATCAGTGCTTTTTGTGACAGGGATCAGATCCATCCCGCAAATGGGGCATTGTCCGGGTTCGGACATCTGAATCTGGGGGTGCATGGAACAGGTCCATATCTGTGCTTGGGTCTCCCCGGAGGCATGTTCATGAACTTCAGTCTCGACAGCCGTTTCAGGCCCACTGCCCCGGAGGGTGTACCCAAGAAGAAAGGCGATAACCACTATAAAGAGAGGGAAAACAAATCGTCTCATTCTGTTCTTTTCCGTCAGTTTTATAATTATGTTTTTCATGATCATTTCTCCTCGTTGCTTTGAGCAGAGGCTTTCCGGGCCATATCCCCGCCCGTAAGCATCTCGATCTCCGCCAGTCGCTGTGCGCGGTCGGCAAGGGCTCGTTGGTGTTCAAGTTGGAACCCAAGAAGGATGCGTTGCGAATCAATCAAGTCGAGAAATGTCGCCTTGTCTGCCGTGAAAGCCAGTTCCGTGACCTTTACGCTTTGCTCCGCCTTTGGCAGGAGTGTGTTCCGGTACAGATCGATTTTGCGGTCCGCTTCACGCAGTCCGAAAAGGGCCATCTCCAGATCTCCAAGGAGTATGTTCTCTTTTTCTTTTTTGTCGCTGACCACAGCGCGACGACGGGCTCTGGCCTCAGCCGTTATGGCGTCATATTTATGCTGCCAGATAGGCAGATTGACGGAGAGCATGGCGATGATAGAATCCTTACCATTATCAACGGGACTTGCGTCAGAACGGGAGGCCGTATCGGTATAGTCCACACCTAGAGTCATGTCGGGAAAATAATTTTTTCCTGCAAGCCGAATTGCCAAATCCTCCTTACTCACCACATAATCAAAGGCCTTGAGATTCGGGTTATTCTTGCGCAGTAAAGCGAACAGGTCCTCTTCAACAAAGGGGGGGTTTTCTTCAGGCACACCATTGGGTACGGGAATAGGCATATTCGAAGGGCGATTTAAGGCCACGTTCAGTCTTGCAGCCATGGGTCTCATTAGATCCTGAAGAGAGTAGAGACGGTCTTCCAGTTTGCCCAACTCCACCTGGGCCTTGATCACGGCACTCTGAAGCCCCGCTCCGCTCTTGTATTTTGTTCGTGCGACCCCTTCAATATAAGTGAGCAAGGTCAGATTGTCCTTGGTGATCGCGATGGTCTCTGCCAGGTACCCGTACTCGTAATAGATCCTTTTGACCCGGTATATCAGGTCCAACTTGGCGGCCTCATAACGCTGCCGCTCGGCATGGGCTGCCTGGAGTGCGATGTCCCCTTGAAGATCCAGCTTGCCAAACCAGGGGAAGGTCTGGGCCAGGCCGAATTTCTGTTCCTGGGCGCCGACGCGGGTCTCTACTTCTCGTATGTAATTCGCATAGGTCAGACGAGGGTCCGGGAGGGTTTGAGCAGGGGCTACTTTTTCAAGCGTTGCTTTCCAACGATCAAATGCCGCACGCAGGCCGGGGTTGTTGAGCATGGCATAGAGCACGTAGTCGTCAAGAGACGCGCTCTCATCAAGCTCGGGCAGATCCACCTCTTCCACGTCACTTCGGGTCCATTTTCGGACTTCTTCATTCCATTCCGGCGCGGCCCGCTTTTCCTGAACCGCGGCACAAGCGGTTGCAAGAACAAAGACACAGATCAGCATCAACGCGTTCCGAGTGATAGTCATCGTTCTGACCCCCTATTTTGTGTTGAAACGTCACGGTAACTCGTGCTTCGATTCTATTCTTGGATAATGATTATCCGGGTAGAATCCATTACAATCGATAACGCAATGAAATTTCAAGAACATTTCAAGATTATCATTTGCGTTTAGCAATATCTTGCGCCTTTCCGGTGAATCGACACACCTCAAAAAAACGAGGCACTAAGAAAATTCCTACACTATCAAGTTCGAAGCCCCGCCGATAGCTCGATCACTATGCTTGACCCCTCGAATCCTGGAGTCCTTGAATCCTTTAACTCAGAACTTCACTCGACCCAAAAGCTACCTGGCCCTCTATAGCTTGACGGAGCAACCAACTTTTTTAGCAGTAATCCTAATATAAACACTCTTTAATGTAAGTGCCACAGTGTGGTATTCAAAGCAAGGAAAATCTGGAGGGAACTCAGGGCATTGGCGTTATCAGAACAGGTCTACGCGCCGATTGGACAGGCAGATATCGGTTCTCTATGAAGAGCGGCTCCTGGCAAGCCAGGATCAAGAGTCCGTCAAACAAGAGGCCGATAAAAAAATGACGAAGCTGGAGCCGAGCCATTTCAAAGAATTGTGACAAGCGCAAGATATCTCAGATTTCAAAGGTCATGATTTCTGCGGCATATTATTCTCATATCACCGACTCTGATTGTATTCCAAAACTTGGATCTAATTGATGGTGGAGGCCCCGTCCGCTTTTGGCAGGGTTGCCGCTTGAATGAAGGGGCAAGGCTTGCCTTGGGGTTTAATGCGATTTATTATATAAGATAGACTTGTTGGCGTCCATTATGTTTTGGCCAGAAGAAGGAAAAACATGCATACACAGTCTGTCAAAAAATGGCAGCATAGCCATGATTTTTCATATATTCATGAAAAAGGTGAAAGCCGCACAAGGCTTCTCTTGTCCATTACCGCCACAATCATGATCGTGGAGATCATTGCCGGTTCAGTCTTCGGGTCAATGGCCCTGCTTGCCGATGGCTGGCATATGGGGACTCATGCTGCGGCATTTGCCATCACCATATTTGCCGAGATTTTGATCCCTGCTGTCTTGGTCAAAATTGTGATATGCTAAAAACTCAGGGTATCGGATTCCTATACGGAACAAGACGAAAAAAGAGCCTGCAGTGGTGACGAATTTATCTGAAAAAGCGGGACAGAATTTGGAAGCTGTCAGGGAGAGGAAGCCGCTGATTCATAACATCACCAATTATGTGGTGATGAATTATACGGCCAATGCTTTATTGGCCATGGGGGCATCACCGGTGATGGCCCATTCCAAGGGAGAAGTTGAGGAAATGGTCTCATTTGCCGGGGCCCTGGTCCTCAATATTGGGACATTGGACGATGATTGGGTGACTTCCATGGTCATTGCCGGAAGAAAGGCGTCGGAAAAAAACACGCCGATTATCCTCGATCCCGTAGGATCAGGGGCGACAACCCTTAGGACCCATGCGGCGAAACAGATTATTCAGAAGACGCGCCTGAGTGTCATCCGGGGAAACGCCTCGGAGATTCTCTCTTTGCGCCACAAGGATTCTCAAACCAAGGGTGTAGATTCCATCCATTCGGTGGAAGAAGTGGCTCATACGGCAAAGGTCCTGGCTGAAGAATTGAAGACGACGCTGGCCATTACCGGGCCGGTGGATCTGATCACCAATGGCAACCAGGTCATTCGCGTGAGCAATGGCCATCCGCTGATGGAGTATGTGACCGGAACCGGATGCACGGCAACCGCGATCATTTGGGCATTTCTGGCCGTTGATGACGACCCGGTGAGTGCAACAGCCACGGCTTTGGCCTTTCTTGGTTTGGCAGGAGAAATGGCGGGCAAGAAGGCAAGTGCTCCGGGAACCTTTATGATCCAACTGCTAGATGCATTGTATACCATAACTCCGGAACAACTCAAAGAGTGGGGTAAAATTGAGTAGAGAATTTCACCGTTCTGTCATTTGGGGCTTTTGTGCCGATAAAACATGGCTTTGGGGAATGTTGGCCTGCGCGGTTTTTGTGGCCTTCTATCCAGGGTGTACATCCGACCCGCCCTTGAGCCAAAGGGCAATGACCTTTCGTCAGCAAACGCTTGAAGACTTTGAGCGTTTAACACCAAAGCTTGGGCCGGCATTTGATAGCGATAGCCCAGATATGGCATCAGATGAGGTGATCATCGACTTTCTCCTGGACCTCCATGACAACGGCCGGCATGTCCAGGGCCTTTCCGTGCTCGATCCTTCAGGGAATTGTCGGGTCAGCTACCGTCTGGACGACACCGCCCCCGGATCCATAGAGAAAAGCGGATACGAAGACATGAGCTTCGCCTCCTTTAAAGGGGTGGAAAAAGTGGTCTCATCCAGGAAGATCGTCCAGATGCCATTGTATTTTCAGGGACAGAGAGTCTTGGTTGTTGGTGCCCCACTGGTAAAGGAAGGACATTTGTTGGGGATCATATGTTTGTCTTTTGACACAGAAAAATTTGAAGAAGAATGGGAAATCAGTGAACAAGAGTTTTTGAGGATCGACTTCAATGTCAAGTAGAATCAGCGGAAAGCCATTAACAAACTCGTTGATCAGGATGAATAGGCCTGGCAACATTGATCCTGAAATAGTCGTCTGCAAATTGCATCATTTCTTTGATCTCCAATCCTCTTCTAGGAATTGAAGTACTATAATTCTGAGACTCATTTAATTCCAATATCGAATTTTTCGAATCTGTAATTCTCCAAGCCTCTGGACGTCGGACCTAAATCGTGCTATTGTGGTCCCATAAACACATTGTTAACCGTAAAAAAACATACAAGTGGGGAGGTGTTTTTCTTGAAAACGACCTTTCTGGGTGCCGGAATAACGGTCAAAATCTCTAACTCTCGTTTATCGGGCTTGAGACCGAAAGACCCGTCCAAGACCTCCACGTGCCTCGACCACGAACCAGGGACATTGCTGAAAAACCACGCTCTTTGCCACGAGCACAGCTTTCCTGCGCTCTTATTTCTGTAACTCAAGAGATTTGTCCGACAGTCCTGGCAATAGGCCGGTAATGATCCCTGAGGATCTTCATGACCAAGAGGAAAAACGGATCTGATGGTATTCTTGGCAGGCCGCTTCCTTGTCGGGCCTCTGTTTGAGTAAGACGATTCACATCATTCCAAAGATAGAAACCAGAAGGAGGTTAGTCATGGCTATCATCACCGTTAGTCGCGGTTCTTACAGTAAAGGCAAGGAAATTGCCGAGAAGGTTGCAGAACGCCTTGGATATGAATGCATTGCCAGGCGTATTCTTCTCGAAGCCTCAGATGAGTTTAACGTCTCTGAGGCAAAACTCGTTAGAGCGATTCATGATGCGCCATCATTTTTTGGCAATCTTTCGCGCAAGAAAGAGAAATATATATCATTCATTCAAGCCGAAATTCTGGAGCACTTCAGAAAAGACAATGTGGTCTACCATGGGCTCGCCGGTCATTTCTTTGTAAAGGGAATATCACATGTTCTAAAGGTGAGAGTCATTGCTGATTTGGATGATCGTGTAAGACTGGAAATGAAGCGTGAAGGCATATCGAGAGAAGAAGCTCTTGATGTTTTACTGAAGGACGATGAAGAGAGAGTAAAATGGGGCAAGCACCTGTACGGGATAGACACACGGAATTCAAGCCTTTATGACTTAGTCATCCACGTTCACAAACTAACAGTGAAAGATGCTGTAGACATGATATGTCACGCCGCCGGCTTAGAGCAATTTCAGGCCACGCCTGAATCCCAAAGAGCCATTGATGATTTAACACTTGCCGCTCACGTTAAAGCCGCCCTGGTGGATGTCAGACCGGACATGCAAGTGTCTGCTGAAGATGGAACCGTATTCGTGAAGACAGAAGCACCAATCATCCACGAGACCTCATTGGTTCAAGAAATACAGGAAATTTCGAAAACCATTGCCGGGGTCAAAGAGATTAAAATTAATATCATCCCTTCCGACGTTGAATGACCTTAACTCAAACCTATATGTAATTCGAGTGAAATAGAGGTGAGGGGCTTCCCACCTCCATTTCTGTCTCTATCTCATCAAGTGTCCTTTATCCCAGGTTAAAAGGATACGATACATACTATCGTTTCTTCTCCAATTTGCCGCCTTGTTGGACAAACACATACAATAAATCAGACTTTGTCTTACATACATCAACTTTTGAGATGTATTGATGTGGGCAATCAAAAAAATCTGTAACCTCTACCTCTTTAAAACGTTATCAGATTAAATTCAGTTCCAGCGTGGAGTTTTGAAAAAACTCACAGGCGCGGAAGTCGTCATTTTGTATCTTCCATGGACGACGGCCAACACAATCAGGGAGGTAGTCGCAGTTTTCACTAGATTTCAAGTCAAGTGTTACAGAATAGTGAACACCTCATTGAAGCAAAAAGTACAAATGGTCTTCGGTTTGTTCATGGACAAGAGGTAAATCTGTAATGCTTACCTGAATGATAACAAAGACATGTTTTAAAACTTAAGTTATTGGCACAGATTATGTATTTACCTATGGCCGACGTGGCGGGGATCAATGCCTAATAACGTTTCCAAAGGTAGAGGGAACATCAAATCTATAGGTCACTCTTATGAAATTTGACAGAATATTGAAGAGTAAAAGGAGGCTAAAAATGTTTAAAAAAGCTGGTCCTATTTTTCTTACACTCATGTTTTTTACTTTTCTATCGGTGTCTACAACGTTAGCCAAGAATGACAAGACTAAACATCAGAAAAATGCAGCACCAAAATATGAAAAAGCCCTTGACCAACAAGACGATGACTGCCCGGAACTAGAAAGAGCGGAAAAGCGAGAAGGGCCAAAAGGAGGGCCATCAGGTCCGAATGGCAGGTCCTTTATGGGAAAGCTCTATTTCTTTGAGGAAGACCCTGCTCCGGAGGACTTGATTTTAGAGGAAGAACCTGGCGACGGAGAGATCACTGAACCAGGAGATGATCCCGATGCTGAAGGTTTCATTGATGAAGAGAATGACATCCTTGATATTGCCTGGGGAAAAATGAACTATAGCCTGGCAGGCCCGTATTTCAAATTTGTATTCAATGGCCACGGACTTGAAGTCCTGACTGAATACACTCTTATTTACTACCCCGAACCGTCGGGAGGAGGTCTGCTTTGCTTGGGCAGAGCTGAGTCAGACGAATTCGGAAATGTCCACATGAACGAAAGATTATATGATCTATGTGACCTGCCTATTCCCGAAGATGCAAACGATGGCGCACAACTCATCCTGGTGCTTTCAGACGATGTTGACTGTGAAACAGCTTCGACAACCCTACCGAATCCAGGGTTATATCTTTTCGGATTTAATCTGATCGTGTTCGACGATACCGATTGCGAACATGTTACATTATCAGAACCTGAAAAAGAACCCGAG
Organism: uncultured Desulfobacteraceae bacterium; assembly: GCA_964497115.1. Classification (GTDB taxonomy): domain Bacteria; phylum Desulfobacterota; class DSM-4660; order Desulfatiglandales; family HGW-15; genus JAFGFY01. Next base: position 3,224 of record CAZCCX010000002.1, on the reverse strand, counting down.
GAGCCTGAGGAGGAACCCGAGGAAACAATGTAAATTCATAAGAAAAACTGTAACCTTTTCTACTCTAATTCGTTTAAGAGATTAGATGTTGAAAGAAAACGAAAGGGTAAATGGGAAAATGGGAAAAGAGATTCATTGGGAATAGGCTTATCCCTTTGGTTTTCCATCAAAATGCTACTTGTTAAAGGAGATCTGATTATGAAACTATGTCGCATGGGTATTGTTATGTGTTGTGTTCTGGCTGTTACACTGGGTTTGTTTGTGTTTCCTTCTACTACACTTGCTCTCGAAATTGACATTGATGTTGCCCCGAATGTCCTGAACATCCAAAGTCAAGGCGAAGTTGTTAGCGTGCACACCAATATTCTTATTGGTCAGGTGGTAGGCGGTAGCGTGATGTTAAATGACATAGAAATTGAATGGTGGAAATCAGACAACCGTGGCAATTTTGTCGCGAAGTTTTTGATGAGTGAAGTAAAGGCTCTCTATAATGGCGGAGATTTAGATCCTGTTGAGCTTCCCGGTGAAATCACACTTGTTTTAGTAGGTGACACAATAGATGGAGAGGTGTTCACAGGATCTCAAACGATAACCGTAATTGATGTTGAACCAGCAGGTACCGGTAGAAAATAGCGTTGCCGTTACTCAGATTTGAGGCGGATTGCGCCACCTGTACTCAATGGACTCAGGATAATATTTTAATTGAAATTTTTATATCCATATCGATTTGCCGGCGATCGCGTCAGAAGATCAGAACCAGCGCACTTACTCCAACGTTGCATTAGGCTGTGTGACTATTTATGGGAATGCTTGATCCTGGATTCTAGATGCTGGATCAAGAAGAAACGTTTTCTCGGCTCCTCAAAAGACAGAGTTGAAGACTTCACAGGATCGACAGATCTTGATTTTCTCCCGCCAGCCCTTTTGAACTATACCATCACATATGGTCCCGTTAATAAACCAGCAGAGCTTCCCTGCCTGGAATTCCCAGGCTGGACAATGTTTCTTCTGCTCAGACGGACATTTCTTAATCACCCAGCAAGGCTTTTGACGTTTATGATCTCCTTTCCTGGCGACCAGAAAATAGAGTTGCCTTTCGGCGTGAGCCGGCACCCGCCGCCAACCCTGCTCGTAGCTGTGTATCGCTTTGATAGAGGTCCCGAGCAGCTGGGACATCTGGGCTTGCGTCTTGTTCAGTTTTTTGCGGAGTTGAACAAATTCTTTGCTTTCCAAAGGAGCGCCTCCCGAAACACCACCATGATCTATAAGAAAAGGCCACATATCCCATACTACTTTGTGGCATTCAGGTCAACAAAGAAGTCTCCACGAATCCTGATCTTGACCTCATCAATATGCGTTGGTATGCAAATGAGCAGAAACCGAGTTGAGAGCAGATCACCTTCTTTAATAATGCCATGGAGACCTATGCATAGAAGACAGGACAAAGGAGATCCATAGGATCATCTTTCGTCTAATGCAGGATGATGATCATATTATCTTTGATATAGAAGACAACGGCATCGGTATGGACAGGGAGACAAGGGAAAAAGAGGCCAGGGGAACGGGTCTTGGCCTTTTTGTCACCCACGAGATCATCCAGCAGCATGGCGGATCCATTGAGGTTGATTCCTCCCCGGGAGAAGGGTCACGCTTTCTGCTGAAGATACCCAAAGTGCTTCCCAATCCCACCAAGCCCGCCCAGAAATGAAAGCACCACGCGATTTAACAAAACGTGACTTCGTCCCTCTGACTTAAGGCTGTGTCTTTCCTTCAGTCTTCAGCCTCCGACCTTCAACCTCTCCTCTTTCGCCCTTCAGCTTGCTCTGCCCTCGGCCATGAGCTCGGGCCGAATGGAGCGAAATTGGAGGGTCTTCTCTTTTCTGTTCTTTTTGCCTAAAGCGAAGCGCTCCTCGAATCCTGGCTCGCAGTAGCTTTAGCGAAGGCGGCAGCCTTTTAACCCTTGACACTTTCCATAAACCGCGCTTAAAATACCGAAAAATAGACAAATAAAACATGCTATAGAGGTCGAAAATTGACCATCCTTTTCCAGGAGCTTAAATGAGGATCTTGAGTAATCGACACCAACCCGAACGCTCAGGTTCCTAAGAGAGAACTCGGGGTTTTGTGTCTCATGAAATCGCTATTGTTGGACACAAAACTCCTTATTTCTATTATGTGAGATACAAATCTGTGTCTAAACGAGAGTTGCCGAGCCCTTTTGAGGAACTGATCACTTAAGACCTGCTCTCGGTTTTGTGACCCACGAAACCCAAAAAATGGGTCACAAACCTTTGTAGATAATGAATCGCTGTTTTGTTATCCACAAAAAGGTTTGTGGATAATGTATGGTCTGCAACTCGGATCTGGCGGCCATGTGATGTTCAGGGTAATGGGGCAACGAGTCCTCACGATCACCTCATTATCCACCGTATCGCGCAATCCCGTCCTAACCCAAAGAACACAAGACAGCTCGAGACTAAATTCCGGAATATACTCAAGATATTGTCTGGACTTTTTTGCCTCGTTTGTGGATAGTTGAGCGAAAAGGTGCTGACCCCAACGGGCTATTAACGGATCAACCCCCAGACTTGCTCGTTTCCATTAATCCAGGATGTCACAGATGGTAGATGAACTCGAATGGCAGACCAGGCGAGATAGGATCAACACCAAGCTAAGAGCTCTAAAACCTACCTGGAAAATCGTCCAACATAAAGATGGGCTGGATACATCCAAGCTAAACCGCCATGCAGCTGAAGAATATCCAACGGCCAATGGTCCAGCCGATTATGCCTTATTTGTCAAGGGAAAGCTCCTTGGAATCATAGAGGCAAAGAAAGTCAAAGTAGGTCCTCAGAATGTCCTTGAGCAGGCCAAACGCTATTCCAAGGGTACCTTCAACAACATCGGAAATTGGGACGGCTATCGGGTACCCTTTCTCTACGCCACCAATGGCGAGATCATCTGGCATATAGATGTCCGTAATCCAAGGAATATCAGCCGCCAGATCGCCAATTTCCATACAGCGGATGCCTTGGAGGAACTTTTTGCCGAAGACCGTACGGAAGGGTTGGACAAACTGATCAATCATCCTACGCCCATTGAAGAGTTGCGCCCCTACCAACTTAGCGCAGTCGAAGCCGTGGAATCTGCCGTTTCCAAAGGGAAACGCGCCATGCTGCTGGCCATGGCAACCGGCACGGGAAAGACCTTTACCACCGTCTCCC
>CAZCCX010000001.1:0-39084 GCA_964497115.1 uncultured Desulfobacteraceae bacterium | reverse complement strand
CATTGCTCGTGGGGCTGCTTCATAATATGCAGAATTATGGTGCCGTTCCACGACCTCTGGACAAATGGTGGTGAAACTGAAAAGAGACCCCCATGCCCCCACGTGACATAGAATCTGCTCAGGATAATGGAGGTTACTTCCGAGACACGACACTAGGTTTTTAATTTCTCTTTAAAGAACTCGATGGTACGTTTCCAGGCCAGTTGCGCAGCCTCCTTGTGATATCTCTCGGCATTCGTGTCGTTGTAAAAGCCGTGTTCGGTCCCTTCATACATGTGAACCCTGTAATCTACGGATGCCTTCTTCAGGGCCTCTTCATAGGCAGGGATACCCTTGTTAATGCGCTCATCATTTTCCGCATAATGCAAAAGCAGAGACGCTTTGATCTTGTAAACATCCTCGGCTTCGGGCTGGTTTCCGTAAAAGGGGACCGAAGCCTTTAGATCAGGGGAGTTTACCGCAACCTGGTTGGCCATGCCTCCTCCCCAACAGAAACCAGTGACGCCCACATTCCCGTTGGACTTTGAATGGGACTGCAAAAACTTTGCCGCGGCAACATAATTCTTCACAGTTGCCTCTTTATCCAGTTCCCGGACCAAAGTAAACGCCTTCATCGGATCTTCCGGCGTTCCTCCAACAGGAGTCAACGCGTCCGGGGCTATAGCCAGGAAACCTTCTATGCCCAAGCGTCTGGCCACATCCTCGAGATGGGGATTAAGACCCCAAATCTCATGGATGACGATCACACCCGGGACCTTCTCTTCTCCTTTGGGCGTGACCAGATTGGCACGGATATCACCTGACGCCCCAGGGTAGTTTATGTACTCCGACTGGATGCGTGGATCATCTTTTGAAATGATTTCCGCTAGGGCGTAGGCGTTTCCCAATAGCATCAGCAGAGAAAAAGCCGCAGCGGTACTACCTGCGATGACCGCCATTTTGGCCAGAAATTCCCGCCGATTTATCAGCCCCGTATCATAGTCCATGTAAAGATCAACGAGTTCTTGTTCCATAATCATTCCCCTCCTTTTCTTGTGTAAACAAGGTAAATTGAATCACGGCAGACTCCTGATGATGATAGATTTCGGCAAGTGCCATTCCCGGTCCATTGTGTTCTCTGCAAAGAGTTCTTAGGCTCAACCCGGCGGCGGGTCAGACCCTGTTCGTTGGAGTCTTGTGGGTTCAGGCTTTTAAAGAGACCCCCTGGCCCCTGGTTCCGAAGCATATAAGGGAACCTGAATTTCAATCTAACCTGACGAACATGTCAAATCAAGCACTTATTTCCGCAAAAACCGTTCCCAGATTTTTCTTGGACAGCAATGTTGATGGACTTGAATTGATACAAAAGGTTTTTCCTTGCTACGGAAGACATTCGAGCGAGAACCTTGATCAATATCTGGGGCTTCTTATCTACTTTCTCCAATATGCGGGCATCAGTAAGACAATGACCGTATAGAGTTCCAGTCGTCCCAAGAGCATACAAATGATCAGGACCCATTTCCCGACAAAAGGAATGGCGACATAGTTTTGGGTTGGCCCCACGAGTCCCAGGCCGGGACCGATATTGCCGATGGATGCGGCCACGGAGCCGATTGCAGAGATCATGTCCAGCCCAAGGGATGCCATGATCAGGGTGGCCACAAGAAATAGACCCAAGAAAAGGAGAAAGAACCCCCAGACACTGCTCAACACTTCTGCCGGAACCGGTTTTTTCCCCAGTTTGACCGATGTGATCGCGTGAGGATGTATGATTCGAAATATTTCGTGATAACAATGCTTCACAAGCAGCATGATGCGCATGATCTTCATGCCGCCGCCGGTGGAACCAGCCATGGCCCCGAGAAACATGCACAGGAGCAGGAGTATTTTCGAAAAGGCCGGCCATTGATCGTAATCCGCGGTGACAAAGCCCGTGGTGGTGACTATGGAACTCACTTGAAAGGCGGCATACCGAAAGGCCTTGGAGAGGGAGTCGTAGACGGTTCCATGTATATCGAAGGTGACAAGGACAATAAACAGAGCGACCAGAGAGAGGAAAACACGACATTCGGGATCTTTCCCGAAGAGCGTGAACTCACCCTTGATCAGTCTGTAGTGCAGGGAGAAGTTGATCCCCGCAAGGAGCATAAAGACAATAATAACACCATCAAAATAGGCGCTATTGTAGTGGGCAATACTCGTGTTATAAGGGGAGAATCCGCCGGTGGGCATCGTGCAAAAGGCATGACACAGGGCATCAAAAAGGGACATGCCCCCTGCCAGCAAGAGGATGACCTGAAGGACCGTAATCGACACATAGACCTTCCAGAGGGTCTTGGCCGTGTCTGATATCCTGGGCTTCAGCTTGTCCACCACAGGGCTGGGGACTTCGGCCTTATAGAGCTGCATGCCCCCAACCCCTAGAAAAGGAAGGATGGCGATGGAGAGGACAATGATTCCCATCCCTCCGAACCACTGGATCAGGCTTCTCCAGAGCAGGATCCCCTTGGGAAGACCTTCTATATCCGAGAGTATGGATGCCCCGGTGGTGGTAAACCCGGAGATGGATTCAAAGTATGCGTGGGTAAACCCGTGTATGGCGCCTGAAAGAAGAAAGGGAACGGCCCCTGCGAGGCCCGCGGCTGCCCACCCCAAGGTCACAATGGCCACGCCGTCGCGATGGTTCAGATGGGGCACTTCATTCTTTCGGGCGCCGATAAAGAACAAGAGGCCCATGCCGCAGGTGATCAAGAGGGAGTCAAGGAGGGCCCAGGCGCTGCCCTCTTCATAGATGAGCGACGCCGTCAGGGGTACGGCCATAGACAGGCCCAGAAAAAGAAAGAGGATTCCTATGAATCGAAGGATGAGTTTGGGGTGCATTAGAAGTGCTCCAGTCTAACGGTAAGTAGCCTTTCCAGTTTCGGAACCGCCTCTCTGAGGGTGAAGATAATCAGCCGGTCCTTTGGCTTGACCACACTGTCGCCTCGCGGAATAATGATCTCCCCGTCGCGGACGATGGCCCCCAGAAGCGCCCCTTTGGGGAAATTCACATTTGAAAGTGGGACGTCTATGATTTTGGAGGTCTCCAGGGCCTCGGCCTCGATCACCTCGGCATGCTCTCCCTTTAACGGGGCGACGGAGATGATTTTACCCTTTCTAATGTATTGGAGGATGGCCCTGACGGCGGAGAGTCTCGGGCTCACGATGGCATCAAGGCCGATGGCGGAGACCAGGGGAATATAACTGAACTTGCTGATGCGCGTGACGGTGTTCTTGGCCCCCAACCCTTTTGCCAGGAGTGAGATCATGACATTGTGTTCTTCATCATCTGTGACTGCAACCATGAAATCGCAATCCCTGATATTCTCTTCTTCCAGCAGGGCTCTGTCCGACCCGTCTCCGTTAATAACAATCACGCGTTCCAGTTTATCAGCCAGGTCTGTACACCGCTGGTTATCCCTGTCGAGAATCTTCACATTGACCTTGGTCTTGTCCAGGGCCGTTGCCAGTGCCGTACCGGTGAGCCCGGCTCCGACAATGATCACCCTTCTGGATTCTTCGACTTGGATATCTAGGAGCTTAAACAGATCAGGAAGTTCATCCGTTCTGCCGACCACATAGGCCAGGTCATGGGCCTGAAGGGTATCTTCACCCCGGGGAATAATGACTTGATCTCCACGCACAATGGCCCCGACAAGAAGTTTTCCCTCCGGTTTCTTAAAGGAAAGAAGACGGCGACCTACAAGGGGGGAATCCAGCCGAATGGTGACTCCGAACAACTTGACTCGTCCATCGGCAAGATCAATGACGTCGGAGGCCCCCGGCACCGTCATCAGGGTCAAGATGGTTTCAACCATGACGGATTCCGGATTAATGATGTGATCAATAGCCAGGAAATCCTGGGAGAGGAGGTCCTTTTCTTCCAGATATTCGGGATTGCGCACGCGGGCCACTTTGAGAATATGAGGGTTCAGGTGGCGTGCAAACAAACAGGCTATCAGATTGGCCTCGTCACTGTCTGTCGCGGCGACGAGAAGTTCCGCTTCGCCGACGCCGGAGTTCCTCAGCATTCGAGGGCTGGTCCCTGATCCCACAGTGGCCTGGATATCCAGGTTCTCGGTGATACGCTTGACCTTCTCAGGGGCCTTATCTATCAGAAAGACGTCCTGGTTTTCTTCGGAAAGCTTCTGTGCGATGTGATAACCGACTTCACCGGCACCGACAATGATGATTTTCACTGATTACACTCTCCCAACAGAGGTTGCAGAGAGCCAGATATCACTTTCGTCAACCTCATTTTGTAAAAGACTTCTCACCCCTTCCAACAACCCACTCAACTCGACTATCGTTCTTTCCCTTTGAATTTGTCAAGGGCGTCATTTGGTCCGAATAAAATCATGATGTCACTGTCCTTCAACACAAACTGTGCGGTAGGAATCATATGAAGCCGATCCGGGACAACCTCCTTGATCCCGACAACCTGAACGCCATATCGATTTATCAGGTTCAATTCACGCAGTTTTTTCCCTATGAACTCTTTAGGTGGCGCCAACTCGATAATACTTTAATCTTGCATAAAGAGAAGGTAATCGAGCATATTAGGATTGTGCAAACGCTCAGCCAATGAAATAGCCATATCCTTTAATCTTGCTTTCGGCGAGAGAGCCCGTCTATGGACATGGAGGCCGTTTAGGACCTCGGGACGGACAATGCCGGGCCTCTCTTAACCCCTTATAGCCTGGATAAGGGATTATAGGTGATCCCCATCAGCGTGGTATAAACCGGATATACATAACGATGAGGTATTGGGGTTTGCTCTAAGCGAGAGAGTCGCCGAAAAATAGTAAGGGTTCCTATCGGAACCGGAAATGAAGTGCGGCTAAAATACATAATGATCTTCAATTTATTGGTTTTATTTGCTTTTTCATTTTCCTCGACAGGGGCAATATTGAATTCTCCCCTATTATTTTTTAGAAGATAATGAGGACCCCACCGAGATCTTGGACGGAGAAATTGTGTTTCTCTTCCGGCGCACCGATAAACATGTTGTTTTTGAGCACCCCAAACTCGCGAGAAAGTGTTTCGATAATCTCGGGTCCGAATCGGTCTTCCCTGACAACAAGTTCTACCTCAAGAGAAGGGAATATCTGATTGAGGGAATTTAACGCCTCTTTTATAGTCTTTTCTTCATTGTTATCAGGTGAGTTGTAAAGATGTACCAGTATGACATGACGACTGCTTTCATTCTTGATGATATAGGTGAAAGCCTCATGCAGAAGGTCCAAGCGGCCTCCCCTTGTAAACAGAATGACCCCTTGATTTTTGATCTCTGAAATCCGGTCTATAATACTGCTCCGCCATACAAGGAGTTTGGTCATCGTGTAATTGGCCATCATCAAGACAGACTTCAAGATAGGGATACGAAGGTACATGAGGGCAACCACCAGAACGGCAGGGATGAAATAATCCAGAAAATAGAAAAAATTGTTGAGATCGATAACGATATTACCTGCGATTCCGAGGCTGATTGCCATAATGGCAACAAGAACAGTCATCCATCCGGCCCGATAAGTCCGCTTGAGCTCCCTTCTTGTTATCTTCAAAAGTATGTTACCCAATCCGAACAGGGTCATGACTCCAAGAAAGGAGATGGTGTAAACACCGGCAAGATTAAGTAGGTTCCCGCCTGTGATCAATAAAATGGAAGAACAAAGCAAAAAGAAACCGATGACGATGCGGTGAAAAGTGCCGCGACTGTTTGCTTTCAACAGAAACTGAGGAAAGCATTGATCCAGCGACATACGATGTATCAGACCCGTAACACCCATAAAACTGGTGAGAACAGCCCCCGACAGGACGGCCACAGCATCAACTATAACCAGCACCATGAATAGGTGTCCCCCTGTGCCAGAGCTACATGAGCAAGGAGATAATCCTTATGTTCAACGATTTCTTTTAATGGCAATAGATTTAGGGCGATGATGGAAGTTAAGGGGTTGAAAATAACGACCGCCACAAGCATGTTTCGTAGAGTCTTACGAAACACCCCTTGGTCTTGCTGCTCGACAAAATTGGCCGAACTTTCAAAGCCCCTCACCCCCAGAAGAGCCGAAGAAAACCCCAGAAAAACAGCCATCAGCAACCCGTCTCCATGAGGCATTGTGAGAAGATTCGCTCGAAGGATATGAAAATCCAAAGGAAAACTGGAAAAACCCAGTACACAGAAGGCAATGAGGATAGTGATGTGAAATATAAAAATAATAAGGGCGACTATGGCCGATTCCGTAATTCCCCGGATAGTCAGCAAGGCAAAAATGCCGAGGATGCCAACTGTCGTCTCAGTAATAGGAATTGAAGGGACAAGGTCGTGAAGATACTCAACTGCCGTCTTGGCGGATATGACTGCTGTAGCAATGTAGGAAAGAATGGTCATGCAGGCAGCCAATGAAGCGCTAAATTTTGATGTGCTGTTGAGGAGACAATTGTACGCCCCGCCGTTCAGTGGGAGGGCCTCCACGACCTCGGTGTAGATTTTTTTGTATAAATAGAGGACGCCCCCCACCATAAGCAGGACCAGGGGGGCGAGTACGCCAGCATAAACAGATGCGATGGCTGCGACGTAAAGACAGGATGAAGTGATATCATTGCCGCATATGGCCGTTGCGAGCCACTGATTCAGGCGCTTTTTTTGAGGGGTTGCCCCACGGATCAGTTCCGCAGGGCTCAAATGAAGATTATTCGGCCGCTTTTTCATCATCAAAAATCATTTTTTGTGTTCGGCAGTCCGTTCTGGTCCCTGGAAGTTTTGAAAATGCACAGCGAGCGCATTCCCCGTAGCTTGCTGCGGGGTTAGCGAGCGAATTACAATAAGAACTTCCTTACATTTGGGAGATTGTCCGGACTTCGCCCGGACTCCCCACCCTTTGGGCGGGTCCCCGGTTTCCCTGCAAGCTTGTTGTAGCGAAGCGGAAATCCCGCTCGCGGGGCTGCAGGAATCTTCAATTCCTCGTGTAATCCACCAAGGCCCCAATGTCAAGGATACCGCATCAAACCGTTGGTTTCCAGCGGGTCAACGCACAGCAGGCGAGAAAGGGGACTTCTTGATTGAAGGTTTAACACGCGATGGCGTTATCGCACCTGAAGGTTCTACTGGCTTCAGGACCAGATCCACAATTTCTTCCAGTTCGTTCACGGTAATAATTTCTAACTCCTTTTCGATATCTTCCGGGATCTCACGCAGGTCCGCCTTGTTTTTGGCCGGAAAGACCACGCATTTCACACCCGCTCTATGAGCGGCCATGGCCTTTTCTTTCACGCCCCCCACAGGGAGCAGCCTCCCGCTCAACGTCAATTCTCCACTCAGGGCCACCTCCCGTTTGCTCGGCCGGTCGGTGAGGAGTGAGATGAGGGAAACAGCGATGGTCAGTCCGGCGGAGGGGCCGTCCTTGGGGATGGCGCCGGCGGGAATATGGATATGCAAGTCGCAATCGTCAAAAAAATCCTCCGCAATATTCAGCGTTCGGGTGTGGCTCCGGATATAACTCAATGCCGCCTGTGCAGACTCCTTCATGACCTCCCCGAGAGACCCGGTCAAGATCAGCCGGCCTCGTCCGCGCATCTTGGTAGCTTCTATGAAAATGATCTCTCCCCCCGCCTCGGTCCAGGCCAGGCCCGTGGCCACGCCGACTCGTTCCTTGGCCTCGGCCACTTCGAAATAGTATTTCCTGGGTCCAAGCCACGCCTCGACCCGTTCCGGGGTAATCACTTCCGTCGCCATCCGCCCCTCATTCTGTAACGTCTCTCTGGCCATCTTCCTGCAGATTGAGGCAATCTGCCTCTGGAGGTTCCTGAGCCCCGCTTCCCTTGTGTATTCCCTGATGATCTTATGCGCGGCCTCAGGGGCAAAGACGGGGGGGTGATCCGAGAGCCCCGCCTCTTCAATCTCTCTGGGAATCAAATAGCTGAAAGCAATTTTCTGTTTTTCTTCCTCCGAATAACCGGAGAGCCGAAGGATCTCCAGACGGTCCAGAAGTGGGGCGGGTATGGGATCAATAGTATTGGCCGTGGCGATAAACATCACGCTGGAAAGATCAAAGGGCACATCCAGGTAATGATCCATGAAGTGACTATTCTGCTCAGGGTCCAAGACTTCCAACAGGGCCGATGCAGGGTCTCCCTTGAAGTCCTGCCCGATCTTGTCCAGCTCATCCAGCATGAAAACCGGGTTTCTGGTCTCGATCCGCCGGATCTCCTGAATAATGCGTCCCGGCAGGGCCCCCACATAGCTTCGCCGATGACCCCTGATTTGGGCCTCATCCTTCATCCCTGCCAGAGACATGCGGATGAATTTTCTCTCAAGACTCCTGGCAATAGACATGCCCAGTGATGTCTTCCCCGTGCCGGGCGGCCCGACAAAACAGAGAGCGGGTCCTCGCGAGCCTAATCGGGCATTCTTTTTGGACAGGGCATTGCTGACCGTCAACCTGATCTCATCGAGCTTCAGCGGTTTGGAGAGAAATTGATAAGACCCTTTCTTCATAGCCTCTACGGCTGTCGGCACCGTGGCGTAGCCGGTGATCATGATGACCTCGATACCCGGATCCTTCGCCTTGGTCTTCTCCAGGACCCCCATGCCGTCCACCTTTTCCATCTTGAAATCCGTCACAACCACATCAAAATCGTCCTTATCCAGGTATTCGACGGCCTCCGCACCGCTGGCGGCGGTCACCACACTGAACCCTTCCTTCGTGAGGACGTGGTCCAGATTCTTGCGGGTCATTTTTTCGTCGTCAACGACCAGGATCCGGTGGCTTCGGCTCAATCTCATGATCCTGACCGCCAAGTGCTCCAGGATTCGATCCTTGACCTCCCTGAGGCCGAAATGCTGTTCATCAAGAATAGACTCCGCCCGTTTCATATCCAGATTGTCTTCCGTGACCCTGTTCCAGGGAAGACCAACGAGGTAGCTGATATAGTTGGTGCCAATGGTATATTCGGCAGAGGAGGGGCTCATTTTGGACAGTTTTGCAGTCTCTTTGAGGGCCACCGTTTCTACATCGGGCGGCATCCTGGCCTTGAGCACGGTCTCACGGAGTTCTTCGATATCACCGGGAAGTTCCTCCATCTCTACATCCTTTTTGAATATTCGCATGGGCCCTCCAGGATTCTTCGCATGATACTATATTAGATGCCGCAGGCTTCTTTCGCAAGCGAGTTTTATCGACAGGCCCAACTATTCCTCCGCAAGACAGATATCTTTCACCTCTTCGGTGACCCGATATCATCTCAAGCCGCCAACCTGTTGCAATCTGAAACACCCCTTTCCTTTTTGTAACGCTTCATAACCATTTGATATCAAAATAAAAATTATACAATGCACCCTATCCGTTACAAAGCGCAACAATAGTGTTTTGTCTCTCTCATCCGCTTCTCTACGAGTTTAAGTAATTATATCAAATAGATATGCCACCTTAAGGGATAATGGCACATCTATTGCTCAATGATGGGGCAAGTCACCACATCAACATCCACCAGAGGAGGATGAAAATGACCGGGGAAAAGACACCATTAAACTGGCTCGATAGGCTGATGGTCGCTATCACCTTTGCCGAGGCCGGCGACCGGAAGACCGCCCTTGCTTTTTTGAATGAGAGACCGATGAAAAAGAACCGCAAAAAGAGCAGGCCAAGGGCGGAACGAAGGGTGGAAGACCGCCCTGTTTTGAGAGTATAGAGGTCGGGACGATGGAAAAGGTCTTGTTGGCCATAGACGGGGTCAAACCGACGCGAAAGGTCTTTCACCAGGCCGTGCAGCTCTGCCAGCGCTTGAAAATGGAACTGAATGTGCTGCAGATTATCAGGACCGGTCGTTACAATGCGTATCTCAAGAAAGTGCACCGGCGCGTGGAGGTGGTCAAGAAATACCTTGAAGGGTCCATGATGGCCGTGACCTTTGCCGAGGCGGGAGAACATGAAACGGCGGGCCGGCTTATGGTCGAGGCTCGCAAGAACCTTAATGAACTCCTGCCCGAATCAGAAAATGCGGGGGTCCCCTTTCACCTGACTCTGAAGTACGGCATAGCGGACGAAGAAGTTATTCATTACGTTCAAAAAAACAGGGATGTGGTGCTCACCATCTATGACGAAGGACAGGATGCGGATCCGGGCGGGGCGGGCAAACCGAGACGCCATGTGGTGCCCAGACAGATCAGGCAGAACCTGGCCACCCCCCTGGTGGTCGTGCGGGATTGAGACCGCATATCCATGTCCCACATGAAATCGCATGAAGGAGGACTTCAAAGATGACGCGAATCTTCGGTTTACTCAAGAAAAAGGCAACCCGGCTCAGTAAAAAGATGGACCGGGTGCAGGAGGCTATCGCATTTGCCGAGGCAGGAGAACAGGAATCCGCCCGCAAGCTATTCCAAGAAGAGATGACTGAAGAACACCCCGGCAGACTCCTCGTGATCGGCCGGGAAAGCGCTTTTTCGAGGAGAGTCATCGATTATTCCCTGGAGATGGCCCAAAGAATGTCCTACGAGATATTGGCCTTGAACACGACCCCTTTATCCTCTGAGACCTTCAAGATGTTTTCTTCCTCTCACAAACAGCTCTGCCAAGACTTTCGCGCCCTCGCCGAAGAGAACGTGAGAGAATTCAGGAAGGAAGCCGAAAGGCTCGGCGTCCCCTTTGCACATGCGATCAAATTCAGTGAAAGGGATCAAGCCCTTGCAGAAATCACTCACGAATTCAAGGACATCGAGTTTGTGGTCTCCGACGCGGAACAAGAAGGGCTTGTGAACAGGACCGAGGAGGGAGAAAGGCCTGCCCAGCCTGTTTATGTCTATTCAATGCTCTAGATATCCCTTGATTTCCGTCAGACAAACCATCTGAAAAAGCAGATACTCCGACTCTCCTTGTCGCCAGGAGAGTGGATTTTCTGCTTTTTTGGGTGTAATAGAATAGAGAATAGAAGCGGGCTTTCTTAATGCAGCGGTGTTCTAAAGGATGAGACCCATCCGGACCTTGAGAATGGAAAAGGAGTGTGGCGAATGACACCTGAGATGTTGATGACGATGGTTGTGCTTGTCTTCGTGATTGTCCTGTTTGTCTTTGAGTGGGTGAGAGTGGATGTGGTCGGAATCATGATGATGGTTCTTTTGCCCCTGATCGGTCTTGTCTCCCCGCAAGAGGCCTTTGTCGGCCTAAGCAGCAATGCGGTCTGTTCCATCATTGCCGTTATCATTATCGGCGCCGGCCTGGATAAGACCGGTGTGATGAATCAGGTCGCCGGTCCCATCATCAAGTTGGCGGGAAAGAGTGAAAAGAGGGTCACCACCCTTATCGCCGGGACTGTGGGGCTGATCTCCAGCTTGATGCAGAATATCGGGGCGGCCGCCCTCTTTCTACCGGCTGCCCAGCGAATCGCGAAACGAATGGAAATCCCCGTCTCCCGAATCCTCATGCCCATGGGGTTTTGTGCCATTATCGGGGGGACCATTACCCTGGTCGGCGCCAGTCCCACGATTCTCTTGAACGATCTGATGGTGCTGGGGGGCAAAGAATTGGAACCCTTCGGCCTGTTCACACAAACGCCCATCGGTATTTGCCTCCTTGCCAGTGCGATCCTCTATTTTGTCCTGTTTGGCAGGTTCATCCTCCCGGAAGGCGAAGGTAATACAGACAAGGGTGTGACGGCCGCCCTAATGGAGGAATACCGGGCCTTGGGGACCATTTTCGAACTCCATGTCCCCGACGGTTTCAAGGGACCGCGAACCCTGGAGGATTTGGGGGTCAGGCAATGGTTCCTTGTCACCGTGGTGGGTATCGGCCATGCCGCCCGAAAAGAAAAGAATTTTGTTCCACGAAGCATCGATCAGATCCTTGCCGGCGATGACATTGCCGTTGTAGGAAGAGAGAAAAACGTCAGGAAGTTGGCCAAGGAGTATGGGTGGGAGATCAAGGAGGGTCTTGAAGTGTTTGTCGAGAACCTGTCCAGGACCAATGCGGGAATGGCGGAGACCATCGTCTCCCCGCGCTCCGAACTCATCGGCAAGACGATGAGCGAGGTCAATTTCAAGGAACTCTACGGCGTCAACCCCGTTGCACTGTTCAAGGGGAATAAGATCTTTTACAGCGGACTCACCCATGTCCCTCTTAGAATGGGTGACACACTCCTCCTTCAGGGGCCCTGGGAGAGGTTCCACATCCTGAAAAACAGGCCGCAACCCAGGGCGCTTAGCTTTGCCACACCGCTGGAGGGGGAGATCATGCGGCCCAAGAAAGCGAAACTGGCCGTGTTGTGGCTGGCCGTGGCCCTGGCACAGATTATTTTTCTCAAAATCCAGCTCTCGGTGGCCCTGATGTCCGGGGCCCTGGGTATGATCATCACAGGGGTCCTCTCGGTGGACGAAGCCTACCGGGCCGTGGACTGGATGACAGTTTTCTTGCTGGCCGGTCTCATCCCGTTAGGGATCGCCTTTGAGAAAACGGGCACCGCCGCCTTCATCGCCAACAGGGTCCTGGCCCTCATCGGTCAACCCTCTCCCATCGTGCTCCTCGCCGTGGTCGGCCTGATGACATCCTTTTTCACCCTTGTAGTTTCCAATGTGGGCGCCACGGTCCTGCTGGTTCCCCTCTGTATGAATATGGCGGTCATGGCCGGTGGAGACCCGCGGATGGCCGCACTCGTGGTGGGTCTTTCCGCCTCCAACACCTTTGTCCTGCCGACCCACCAGGTCAATGCCCTGATCATGAGACCCGGGGGATATCGGACGATCGACTATGCCAAGGCGGGCGCCGTAATGACGGTGATCTTCTTGGTCGTTGAGCTGACAATCATCTATTTCTTTTACGGAATTCAATAATTCCGAGACAAGAAAAAGGAGATTCATCATGGCCATCATTACGATTAGTCGCGGTTCTTACAGCAAAGGCAAAGAGATTGCCGAGAAAGTTGCAGAGCGGCTTGGGTATGAATGCATTGCCCGGCGTGTTCTTTTTGAAGCCTCAGATGAGTTTAATGTCCCGGAGGTAAAACTCATAAGAGCCATTCATGATGCGCCGTCATTCTTCAGTCATCTTTCGCAGAAAAAAGAAAAATACATATCATTCGTTCAAGCGGAAATACTGGATCATTTTAGAAAAGACAATATCGTCTACCATGGTTTGGCCGGTCATTTCTTTGTAAAGGGGATATCCCATGTCCTGAAAGTAAGGATTATTGCCGAGTTAGAGGACCGTGTGAGGCTCGAGATGGATCGTGAAGGCATATCGAGAAAAGAGGCCTTGCATATCCTGCTAAAGGACGATGAAGAGAGAAGAAAATGGAGCAAGTCTCTCTATGGGATGGATACATGGGATACCAGCCTATATGACTTGGTCATCCATATTCACAAACTATCCGTAACAGATGCCGTAGAGATGATATGTTATACTTCGGGATTAGAGCAATTTCAGACCACCCCTGAATCCCAAAAGGCAATTGATGATTTGGCGCTAGCCGCTCATGTCAAGGCGGCTCTTGAGGGAATATGTGACGCTGAAGTGACCTCAAATGCAGGTATCGTCCATATCAAGGTCCGTGGGCAAAAATTGAGGAAGACGGGCATTGCCGGGCAGGATTTGCAGCGGCGGGTTCGAGAGCAGATCAGGGAGGGTCTGGTTCTGGAGATTATGGATGCCGTCAGAGAAGTCCCCGATGTCAAAGACGTGATCTGCGATGTGGATTCTCCCTATTATTCTTGATCCCCTTTGTGTATAAGTATTTCTATTATGTTTTGACTTCCCGTAAAATAATCCCTCTGACAGAACCGGCAAGAACCGTTGGAATCGGCCATGAAGACCAGTATTAGAAGAAAAGTCATGATTGCCTTTGCCGCCTTTATCCTGGCGGGTGGACTCATATGGTTTTTGAATTACTACAAACACGATATCCTTAATCGCAAACTTCAGATCATCGAGGAGAAAGACGTCCTCCTCAACACCATACTCGAGGCCCGGAGATATGAAAAAAACTACTTCCTCTCCTTAGATGTCAATAGCCTGAAGTCCGCGCTTTCCTATATCCTACAGGCCGAAGAGAAGATGCACTACATTGTTGATTATTACGGGAAATACACGGCTGCAAAAAACCTGGACCAGATAATAGGCGAAATTCAACGGTACAAGGATTCTCTGATCGCCGTGCTGGGTTTTTATCGGGACGACGGCGCCTTGAAAGCGGCCGAAACGCCAACCGGAGATTTATCAAGTGCACATAACGAGACCGAATCGCTCGGAAGAATCGTGACGACCGATGTGGAAAAGATGGTCAACAAAGAGCACCAATATGTCAAAAGGCTGATGAAAGAGTCGAGTCTTTATCATTTCATGGCCTTGGCAGGGATGATCGTTTTATCCGTTCTGGCCGTTCTATTTCTGATCTTCAACGTCAACCGCCCCCTCAAGGCCATCGAAAATGCCATTCACAAGATTGCCGCGGGAGACTATGAAAGCATCCCCGAGATCGGAACCGGCGACGAATTTGAAACCCTGGTGACCAGTTTAAACAACATGATTAAAGAACTGAACAGGCGAAGTGAACGCCTTATCCATTCGGAAAAGCTGGCATCTCTGGGAACCTTGACCTCCGGTGTGGCCCACGAACTGAACAATCCCTTGAACAATATCTCCACCTCGGTACAAATCCTGTTGGAAGAATTGGAGGAGGCCGATCTGGATTACAAGAGACAGCTCCTGACTGAAACGGAAAAACAGGTCGATAGGGCGAGGGACATTGTCAAGGCACTTCTGGAGTTTTCCCGGGAAAGGACATTCAGCTTGAAACGGGTGCCCCTGAAGAGTCTTGTGGACGATACCATTAAACTGATAAAAGGCGACCTGCCGGCAGACGTGGAACTGAGCGTGAATGTGCCTGAGGACATCCAGGGGAATATGGATGGTCGCAGGATTCAGCAGGTCCTGCTCAACCTGATCTTGAACGGCTTGCAGGCCATGGAAAATGACGGGGGGAGATTGACCATCAGGGCCGGCAAGATAGAGGAGGAAGCGTTATTCTATCTCCAGGTGGAGGACACCGGAAAAGGCATTCCGGAAGAAGACATCCCGAGAATCTTTGATCCTTTTTTCAGCACTAAAGATGTCGCCGGCAGTGTCCGAACAGGCGCATCTTCGCACAGTCTATTGGAACAAGGGGGCACCGGACTGGGTCTTTCCATCTGCCACGGCATACTGGAGCAGCACGGAGGGCGAATGGAGGTCGAGAGCGAACTGGGAGAAGGAACGATATTTTCAGTTTTCTTGCCCTTCACAGAAGAAGATGGCGGAGCGCATTAAGGAAAGAATACTTATCGTAGAAGATGAGGATATGGCCCGTAGGAATCTGGAGCATATCCTCGAAAAAGAAGGCTATGACGTCGTTTCGGTAGACAACGGTAAGCAGGCCTTGGAGTGCTTGAATACCACGATCTTTGATCTCGTCATCACTGACCTCAAGATGGAAAATGTCGACGGAATGAAGGTCTTGGAGGAGAGCAGGCGCCTGCTGCCTTACACCGAGGTGATTATGATCACCGGATATGCAACGGTGGACAGCGCCGTAGAGGCCATGAAGGAGGGGGCTTATCACTATATCGCTAAACCCTATAAAATAGACGAGGTCCGAAAGGTCGCCAGGGAGGCCTTGATTAAACGAAGGCTTCAGATGGAAAACCTTGAACTTCGGGCCTCTCTCGAAAAGGCGAGTCGGGTTCCTTACATTGTCGGAAGGAGCGAGTCCATGAACGGGGTGCTTGAAACGGTTCAGCAGATCGCCCCTTCGGACACGAATATACTCCTCCTGGGAGAAAGCGGGACGGGAAAGGAACTGGTCGCCAAGGCGATCCATGATCTGAGTGGCCGATCCGCGAAGAAATTCGTGGCATTCAATTGCGGTTCTTTTACCGAAGAGTTGATGGCCAACGAACTGTTTGGTCATGAAAAAGGGGCTTTTACCGGCGCATCGATCGATAAGGCCGGTCTACTTCAATTTGCCGACGGCGGCACCGTTTTTCTGGACGAAGTCGGGGACATGCCCCTAACCATGCAGGTGAAACTTCTGCGGGTCATCCAGGAAAAAGAATTGCTGCGTGTCGGCGGGCTTTCGCCCATCCCGGTCGACGTGCGGTTTGTCTCCGCAACGCACCGCAACCTCAAAGAGGATGTGGAGTCGGAAGATTTCCGACAGGATCTCTATTATCGTCTCAATGTGATTACAATCCGCCTTCCCCCGCTGACGGAACGGTCAGGCGATATTCCTCTGCTGGCCAACCATTTTCTGGCCCAAAAAAGCCAAGCCATGGGCAAAGATATCCGCCACATCGACCCGGAGGCCATGGGACTGCTGACCCAATACGGGTGGCCCGGGAACGTCAGGGAACTGGAGAACGTCATCGAAAGGGCCGTGGCCCTGGAGAACGGCGATACCGTTCGGGCGGCGGACCTTCCGGAATCTATCCGCAATCTCTCCATCGAGACCTACCGTCATACACCGTCTGCCATCCCCACACTCGATGAACAGGAGAAACATTATATAAAATGGGTCCTGGAAAAAAGCGGCGGAAACAAAACCAGGGCGGCCAAGATCATGGGTATCGATCGAGTCTCCCTCTGGAGGAAACTGAAACGCTACGGGATGGAAGGCTAGGAAAATCAATTCGTAGAGGGGAGGATCAAGCCGAATGTGGTCCCCTTTCCCGGTTCGCTTGAGACCTCGATGCGGCCATCATGGGCCTGAACAACGGCCTTGACCAGGCTCAGCCCCAGCCCCAATCCCCTCCGGCTCCGGGCCTTCTCACCCCTGAACAACCATTCCCATATCCTGGGCAGATCTTCTACCGGTATTCATTGCTTTTCCCTACTTGCAGGATATGGGATTGGTTTACGAAGGCAGAGCATACTTCCAATTCATATCTGTCATCCCTAATGGGGAGGTAACTCCACTTCGAGTCTCTATAGAAGATCGGAGCTTCAAGCCATTTCAAATCAGACTCCAACCATTGATGGGGGAGTGTCAAGGTAATGGTCCTGTTCTTTTGGTCTGCAATCCTGATGAAAAAGGCTTGGTCAGATAATCGTCTCCCCCTATCTGGAGCCCCTTGATCCTGTCGTCCACCGATCTCCTGGCACTCAAAACGATGATGGGAGTGTGGATATGCTTCTTCCGAAGTTCCTCAATAAGACGGAGGCCGTCCATCCCGGGCAACATGATGTCTATGACCGCCGCGTCATATGGCGTATTAAGCGCAAGGGAGAGTCCGTCATCTCCATCGACGGCGTGATCCAGGGCAAATCGGGCCTCTCTGAAGCCCTTTGAGACAAATGAAGCGATCTTTAAGTCATCTTCTACCAGGAGCATCCGCCTATGGCGATAGTTCCGTTCTTCTAATCTATAAATTCTGCGATCTTATTATGTTTCTGCTTGATTTCAAGAATAAGACTCTCCCCTATCCTTTTGGGAAGGTCAATGTGCAGTTCCCCTGCATCAGCGTCGCGTGATACCTCTGCGGATAACGCATCGGCAAGCAAAGTCTCTTTTCTCGTTGGGAATTCGCCGGGGATAGGCGAGGCGAGGCCGGAAAAGGCAATCCTCGTCCCGTGATCATTTGCACCAAATGAAATTCGAATCTCATTTCCTCGGCCGGGTTGACGCAAAGAGAAGTTTATGACTCGGTAGAGAAGGTTCTTCAGAAAAAGGGGGCTCGTGTATATCGTACATGCCTCACTCTCGACCAGATTCAACTCGGTCTTTCTCAGGGCTGAGTCCAATCGGCAAATCTCCATGGTGAGGCCTATAGTCTGCCCGAGGTCGACCTCCCTGATAAAGTCGTCAACGCTGTGGGCAAAGGTGTTCATGTTTCGAATAATCCGGTTTGCCCTTTCAACCTCTTCCATGATGCTTTCACTCAGCGCGCTAAGCTTGCCGGGCTCCAACGCCACACCTGTTTCCGACAGCTCCACCAATTCATTCATCAGTCCCAACGTTTCAGATGTGATGGCCAGAATGTTCTTTAACTCGTGAGAGATGAGTCTATTCGTCATTCCGAAGAACGACAATCCCTCGGCACAGATTTTCCCGATCTCTTCTTCCATATGAACTCCTAATGTCTCAATCTATACGTTCATGGCTTCCCTTATCTTTTCCACAAGGGTCTCAATCTTAAAGGGCTTTATGAGACAGCAGACCCCCTCTCGCATTCCGATATGATAATCCTCTTGGGAACCGTGACCTGTGACAAAGACAAACCTGGTTCTCGGGACAAATTTTTCAAGCTTCTTCTTCAGATCTATGCCGCTCAGACGCGGCATTTTCACATCCAACACGGCGATATCGTATTGTTTGGCCTCGGCCTTGGACAGTGCCTCATCACAAGTCGTGGCCCAGTCGGCCTCGAAACCCCTGAGTTCCAGCCTTTCCGCCAACCGGGAAACAAATTTTTCCTCGTCATCGACAAGCAGGACCTTCATTCTTGGTGTCTCCTTTAATGGCTATCGGCAAGGTGATCACAAAAGCGGTTCCTTCGCCAAGCTTGCTTTGCACAGAAATATCACCTTTGAGTTTTCCCACAAGCCCGAACGTAATGGACAGCCCGAGGCCTACCCCGCCTTCCGATCCTTTGGTAGTAAAAAAGGGCTCGAAAATCCTTTTTTGGTCCTCTGGTGATATGCCGGGGCCGGTGTCACTTATGCTTATGGAGACGCTCTCCATCCCCTCTCTTTTCACTGAAATGTCAAGGCATCCCCCGCTCTTCATGGCCTGGAAGGCGTTGTTGATGAGATTGAGGAGGATCTGTTGCAGCCTTCCATGGTCTGAATGAATCACGGGGATGTCTTCCGGGATATCCACATTGATGCCTATATTCCGGTATAAGGCCTCCTTTCTATGGAAAGACAGGACCTCTGAGATGACCCTATTCAATTCGATCGGCGTAATTCTCGGCTCAAAGTGTCTGGCAAACCCCAAAAGCTCTTTGGTAATCTCACCGGACCGCTCCACCGACTCCAGCACGGCGTCGATGAGTTCCATAACGTGTTGATCTTGCTTGTATTCTTTTCTCAAGGAGAAAAGATCCTTAATCAACCCCGCATTCTCTCCGATGACGGCCAACGGGTTATTGATCTCGTGGGCGACACCGGCCGCCAATCGACCAACAGAGATCAGCCTGCTGGACGTTTCAAGGCGTTCGATAGCCTTCAGTCTTGTTTGATCGGCATCATAGATCTTGTTCACCATTAATGTGGATATACCCAAGACGACAACCAGGGTAACCACGACACTCACCCCAAAAAACCAGCTGATTTCCTTGCGCATAGAAACCCAACCCTTCATGATCTCTACGCTTCGTTTGACCAACATGAGGATATAGGGAGAGTTTTCTATGTAGGCATACCCGATCAAAATAGGATCGCCTGCCCGATCTACGGTCTCAATGACCTGAGAATGCGTTGAATATTCGGGCATAGGTAAATCGATTCTCTCGAGCATCTCCCCATAATACTTGGAGGGGGTCTGAAGCAAACCGTCACGGCTGCAAAGAAAGGCCTCACTCCCTTCAGTGAGTTCCAGTGAAGACAGGATTTGAATGAGTTTTTGGATATCCAGTGTTGCACGGAGGATATGAAATCCGCCATTCTCCATGGGCCATCTTATTGCGACGATCATGTGAGGGAGATTCCGGTAACCCATAAATACATCACTGACATACAAGCCGTCCTCAGCACACTTTTTGAACCATTCCTGATTCCTGTAGTCTTTTCCTGTGAGTAAAAAAGGTCCGGAATAATTTATCTGCAAACCGGAACCATCGATCAGCCCCAGGTCTACAAAGCCGCCGAACCCCATCTTGAGATTGTACAGAACCTGTGGCAACTCATTTGGATCTTTTAGCGTTTCGATTCTCTTTTGCTGAATAATGAACTTCAGCGCGTCCAACCGTTCCTGCAAGAAATACGTGATGGTCCGCCTCGTGTTGGATGTCAAACGGACTGTTCGAAGATGGTTTTCATTCTTGATCGCCGTATCCTCCAGCATATAAGTAAATATGAGCAGGATCGCCATGGGGACGATGGAGACCAAGGCTCGAAGCGAAAAAGAAACGAGGTAGAATCTCCTGTAATTGAACAGGGTCTGACCTTGAGCCATGGATGTCCCGGCATTCCAGAACTTCGGTGCAAACTGAGTTGTCAGTCTACTAATGGAATTCATCTCTTTTCTCAGGCCGTTGGGTTAGGGCCTCTTCAAGTTTGGAGATCTTTGCGGGCTTATGAAAACAGGCAATCGCGCCGAGATCAAAGCAAATCATAAAATCCTGCTCATTGGCATGGCCGGACAGGATGACCACCCTCATGTCCGGTGAGGTCTCCATGATCTTTCTGAGAACCTCAATCCCATCGATATCCGGCAGACGGAGATCTAAAACCATACTATCGAAATCATCCCTTCTCAACCGGGAAA
The DNA here is from genome assembly GCA_964497115.1 of uncultured Desulfobacteraceae bacterium. GTDB lineage: Bacteria > Desulfobacterota > DSM-4660 > Desulfatiglandales > HGW-15 > JAFGFY01. The sequence goes on along the minus strand of CAZCCX010000001.1, from coordinate 18,615 downwards.
GAGCGGACCTTCCGTCATAGACCGGTGTGGCATCAAAACCCCTCAGCACCAGCCTTTGAGCCAAAGCGTCGGCAATCTTCTTTTCGTCGTCAACAACAAGGATCTTCATATGAATCATATTGCATCATAAAAAAGGATTGACATCAAGATTATTATTTAATAAATAAACATATGTTTCATTATTAAACAGTCATTCTTATCGCTGAGGCGCATATTAGAGCACAAACGACTATCTTTGGAAAGAGAGAATGCGAAGGGGTCTTGAGGCCATGCTTTTGAAGTATTGGAAAAAATTCCCTTTTTTGGTCAATTTGACGCTGGTCATGATACTGACCCATCCCCTGACGGCATCAGCGGCCGAAAATGTGGGGACGGATGGGGCAACACACCCATGGTGGTTTTGGCCTCTGATATTATTTGTATTCTGCTTCGCGCTCGGCATCATCGCCGTCCTGGCGGGTGTCGGCGGAGGGGTCCTCTATGTCCCACTGGTGAGCGGTTTTTTCCCGTTCCACATCGATTTTGTCCGCGGCGCAGGCCTGATGGTGGCCCTGGCCGGCGCACTGGCGGCCGGGCCCGGTCTTCTGAGACGAAACCTTGCGAGCCTGCGGCTGGCCCTCCCGGTGGCATTGATCGCCTCGGCGTGTTCCATCGTCGGCGCCATGCTCGGACTCTATCTTTCCAGGCTGAACCCGGACATTGTCCAGGTCTGCCTGGGCACCACCATCTTGGGCATCGCGATTCTCCTGCTGTTTTCGAAGAATACGGAAAAACCGATTGTGACGAAACAGGATGCGCTCGGTCTCGCCCTGGGCATTAACGGCGCCTATCTTGATGAGGGGACCGGTGAAGAGGTCAGTTGGAAGACCCATCGGACCCCCCTTGGGCTTGCCATGTTCATCTTGGTCGGTATGCTGGCCGGCATGTTCGGCCTGGGAGCGGGATGGGCCAATCTTCCGGTGCTCAATCTTGTCATGGGCGTGCCCTTAAAGGTATCCGTGGCCACGAGCAAATTTCTCCTTTCCATTACCGATACATCCGCGGCGTGGATATACATGAACAAGGGCTGTGTGATCCCTTTGATTGCCATCCCCTCCATCCTGGGATTGATGTTTGGATCATTTGTCGGGGTAAGGCTTCTGAGCATCGCCAAGCCCAAATTCATTCGCTATATGGTCATTGTGGTCTTGTTTTTCGCCGGGCTCAAGGCCATAGACAAGGGGCTTGGCCTCGGAATTCTCGGCTGAAGAAAGGAGTTCAGTGATGCATGATGAAATACCTAAGAACCTGAAGCCCATGCCCGAGCAAATCGCCTATGCCAACGTTCTATTTATCGGGGCGTGGACGGGTATCGTGTTGATGATCATCACGTACCTGATCTATATTGGAGGCATCCTGCCGCCACACGTGGATGTCGCCTTAATCACCCAGAACTGGGACAAGGGGGTCGATGAGTTTCTGAAGATCACCCATTCACCCCACGGATGGGGGTGGCTTGGCCTCCTGAGCAGAGGGGACTTTATCAACTTCCTCGGGGTGGTCCTTCTTGCTGTATTGACAATAATCTGCTATTTACTTCTGATCGCGGGTTATAGAAAAAGAAGAGACTGGGCCTATTTTGTGATAGCCATACTCTAGGTCGCGGTCCTGTCCTTGGCCGCCTCCGGCATCCTGGGCAGCGGCGGTCATTAGACGATCCGCCTATTTCTTGAAGAAAAGGTTAAAAAAAGGGATCAATGCCATGGCAGAAAACGGATTCAACGTACTATTGGTGGACGATGAAAAGAAGTTTCTGGACTCCATCTCGGAACGAATCCGTCTGAAAGGGTTTGAGCCGTTTCCGGCCACCAGCGGCGAAGAGGCCATCGAGATCGCTCGAAAGACCAAGATCCACGCGGCGGTCGTGGACCTGAAGATGCCCGACATGGACGGCTTGACCACCATCTCCAAGCTCAAGGAAATTCACCCTCACATCAAGGCCGTCCTTCTGACCGGATTCGGCGATGAGAAGGTCAAAGAGGCCGCCGAGGCCCTGGATACGGCCTATTTCGAAAAAGACGAGATGGGGCGGTTCTGGAGTTTCCTCACGGGCATGGGAAAGAAAGGACTTCATGTCCTCTTGGTGGACGATGAAAAGAAGTTTCTGGACTCCATCTCGGAACGAATCCGTCTGAAAGGGTTTGAGCCGTTTCCGGCCACCAGCGGCGAAGAGGCCATCGAGATCGCCCGAAAGACCAAGATCCACGCGGCGGTCGTGGACCAAAAGATGCCCGGCATGGACGGCTTGACTACCATCTCCAAGCTCAAGGAAATGCACCCTCGCATAAAATCCGTCCTTCTGACCGGATTCGGCGATGAGAAGGTCAAGGAGGCCGCCGAGGCCTTGAATTCGGATTATTTTGAAAAAGACCAGATGGGGGGTTTTTGGAGTTTCATGAAGAAGCTTCAGAAAAACCTCGAAGACAGCATGGCCGCTGCGGGTATGGCCAGCGGAGGGGACCTGGAAGATGCCGCCCGAATGGGGAAAAAGAAAAAGAACCATTAAGCATGCTCTCTTTCACTCCACCTCCTTCTTGAAAAAGGCGCTCCGCAGTCAAGGGCGCTTTTTTGGTCTGTAGGCTGAGGGCCTGGTTTGTGGTTCGAAGATTGAGAACATAAACAGAGAAAAGGATCGCCTGTGTCGGAGTTGACCATCGTGGATACAAAAAATATAGCCGTTCTTCTGGTGGACGATGAAAAGAAGTTTCTGGACTCCATCTCGGAACGAATCCGTCTGAGGGGGTTTGAGCCGTTGCCTGCCGCAAGCGGCGAAGAGGCCCTTGATATCGCCCGGAAGACGCAGATTCAGGCCGCCGTCGTGGACCAGAAGATGCCCGGCATGGACGGGTTAACCACGATTGCCAAGCTCAAAGAGATACATCCCGCTCTGAAAACCGTGCTCCTAACCGGATATGGAAACAAAAAGGTCAAAGAGGCCGCCGAGGCCCTGGATTCGGCCTATTTTGAAAAAGACGAGATGAGGGCCTTCTGGGATTTCCTCAAGCAATTCGGTTCAAAGACCGGCATGATCATTATCAGCCCCCCTGTTGGGGAAAATAACACGGGGGCTCAGGAAGGGGGGGGCAAATTTGGCTCCGGCCAAAGGGTCCTCAACCCTGAAGTACTCGAAAGGTATACCTCGCGGCAGAGCGTTCCAAGACGTCCCTCTTCTGCCGATTCGGCTCCATCCGGCCATTCTTTTGATTCTCCTCTACACAGGTTTATCGGTGAAACCGCCTCCATCCTGGAGGTCAAAAAGAATATACAAAAGGTCGCCTCCCTGGATTGCCCGGTGCTCATTCAGGGTGAGACCGGTACGGGCAAAGAACGGGTCGCCAGAACCATTCACCTGCTCAGTCCACGAAAAGAAAATCAGTTTACAACGATCAACTGCGGGTCTTTTAACGAGGAATTGCTTCGAAAGGAATTGTTTGGACAAGAAAAGGGGACGACCGGCCCATGCCACCCCAAGCAGGGGGTCTTTGAAGCGGCATCGGGAGGAACCATACTCCTGGATGAAGTCGGTGACACGCCCGTCTCAATACAGGCCGGGCTATTGCGTGTGCTGGAGGAAGAGACCATTATCAGAAAGGGCGGAACGGAGAAGATCCCGGTGGAGGTGCGGGTCCTTGCGGCAACAGAGCGGATACTTAAAAAGGCGCCCGATGATGGAGACCTTTTTGAGGACCTCTATTCCAGGCTAAACACCTTTGTCATAGACCTCCCGCCGCTTCGTGAGCGCAAAGAAGACATCCCCCTTTTGTGCAGCTATTTCCTGGATCAATATCGAAAAGAATTCGGGAAAGAGATCAATGGGATTTCTGATGAAATTCTTGCCCAGTTCCTCGCCTATCCCTTTCCCGGCAATATACGAGAACTCGAGAACGCCATTGAGCGCGCCGTCATCGTGTGTGAAGGAGACGAACTGGAAAAGGAACATCTGCCTCAGAGCTTTCAGGAGGTGAAGAAATCTACGGGCCTGAAGAGGAAAGACTTTTTTACGCTGGCCCAACTTAATGAGCAATACATCTTAGAGGTGATGCAGGCCACGAAAGGCAACAAGAGTGAGGCCGCAAGAATATTGGGAATCAATAGGGGTTCGCTCTGGCGCAAGCTCAAGGAGATGCAGCCTTAGCGGCTCAAACCAAAGCACGGCTGTTGAAGGGATTCCTGAAGGAGGCTCCGTCACCGGAAATGGACAGGAGGAAATAGACTCGATACAGCAAGGAGGATCATGGCCGAAATGGATGGGGGCATACAGCCAGAATGGAGGCATAAATCAATCCGTGCCACATAACTATATTCGTTTATGAAAGGAGGCTATACCATGACTGATAAAGAAAAACAGATAGGGCTTCTCATCGTTGACGACGATGAGAAATTTCTTGCGACCGTTGCAGAGCGGCTCGGGCTGAAGGATTTTGATGTGACCACCGCCACTGAGGGCAAGCAGGCCGTCAAGGCCGCCAAGAAAGGCGCGTTCGACGTGGCCATCCTGGATCTTAAAATGCCCGGCATGGATGGTATGGAACTCCTCCAGATCCTGAAGAAGAAGCATAAGTTCTTGGAAGTGATTATTTTGACAGGTTTTGCCTCAATCGATTCCGCGGTGGAAGCCACGAAGCTGGGGGCATTCGGCTACCTTGAAAAGCCTTACAATTTCGACAAGCTCCTGGGCGTTCTCAAGGACGCCTATGAAGCCAGAATCAGGAAGAAATTCGAGCATGACAAGAAACGGAAAGAGGAAATCGAGATGCTCGCCATGGGATCGAGCCCCATGGGTATTCTCAAGGCGCTGAAACATTTAGATGACGATGAAAAATAAGGTTCTTTTTGTCACGTTTTTTTTATTCAGCTCCCTAGTGCATCCCGACAATGCCGATCATGGACAAGGCCACAAGAAAGGCCACCCACAGGGAGAGGAAAAAGTAAAGGTAAATCCTGTCAGAGGCATAGGCAAACGCCACAGCAATCAGGGCCCACAGAGCGACGCTGCAGCCCAAGGCCAAACCCAACTGGGTGAACCCGTCACCATAGGTGAAATTCTTGAGGTAAAAGTGCCCTCCCGGGAATTCGCCTCCCACCTCCTGCCACACGGTCTGGGCGTCTTTGCCTTCGAAAATGGCACTAAAGAGCTTGTAAGGGTTAAGCACATTGTTGTCCGGTGATGCCACGGATATAACCGGACCGACCATGCAGATGAGGCAGGAGAGGATGGTAACCCAGTAGACGATGGAACCGTAAATGGTCTGTGCACGCGGCATTTTCGGGGTCTCTTCTATGTTCATGTCTTTTCCCTCCAACTTAGTCTGTGGATCTCGTGAATTTGATGATCGAGCGTGTCACGGAGGCAAAGATGATCAGGAACACCGCGCCGTTGAGCCAAACCGGTACGTCCCCGAGGACACCCAGCATGCCGAGGCCTTTTGTCAGCAGCCCGAAGCATGCAAAGAACATAAACCCGATCAACAGGAATCTGACAAAACCGGCCTTGACTCGAATGAGAATCAGGGCGCCGAGCAACCCGCCCAGGACCTGCCCCACCAGCCAGGGCGCCGCAAAGACAGGGATGATCGCCCCCATGAGCAGATAGGGCCACACACCGATACAGTCGCCCATTCCAAGGAGAACCCCGCTGTTTGCGGCAGCCACCTTGAGGGGAACGGCCATGATCATGTTCTGTGCGGGCACGATGGCCCAGCCGGCCCCCAGGCCGAAGAAGCCGGAAAGCAGACCCACGCCGACAATGGCGCAGACCACCCAAGCGGCCCTGGTCAGCGGGTAATCAATGACTTTGTTGAGGGAGACTTCGTAGTAGGGTTGTGAAAGCTTCAACCACTTTGTGAACCTATCGACTTTCTTGACCTCGGGCCACTCAATCTTTTTGCCCCCCGCCAGGAAATAAACGGCAAGGGAGGCGAGAATGACCCCCAAGGCAAGACGCACAAGGCCTTCACCGGTCTCCCCCAGGTGTTGGGCCACATAGATGGCCCCCTGAGCGCCTGCAAAGGCCCCCACACCGTAGGCGGCCGCACAGAAAATGCAGATTCTCAGGTTGGCCAAGCCCCCTTTCATAAAAGGTCCCGTAGACACCAGACCGCTGAACATGGCCACAATCAGGCCTGTTGCCCTGACAATGAGGCTGTCCACCGGTGTAAAGGCCAGCATGAAGGGAGTAAACAATACACCACCCCCGATTCCCCCTATGACGGCAACCAAGGCTATGGCGAAACTGAGAAGAAAGAACCCAAAGAGCCATCCCCAGATGGCGCCGCCGGACATGGCGCCGGGCTCTGTTTCCGCGTTTCCCGTGATCAAGCCAAGCGCAATGTACGAGATGATGAGCACGAACAACATCACGTTCACTTCAAGCCACGGAGATCTAAAAAATCTACTCATTCATCGCCTCCTCTCCCTTGTGATTTTTGGCACAAGCACTTTTACACGTTTATTTCCAGCATGTCAAATACAACTTGAGTAGTACAACTTGAGTAGAATAAGGAAAGATTCTATGACCTCCTGAAAAGAAAAGCTAATACCATGCAATATCAATGAGTTATAGATTCACCTTCTTTATGCATATTGTGAAACTCCAATTTTCAATGCCGTTCATGAATAGATAGAAATTATTGGTTTGCCTGTTCAAGGTATTGAAGATCCCTGCAGCAAGCTGCAGGGAATCTCCCAAACGTAAGGAAGTTTTTTACTGTAATTCGCTCGCTAACCCCGCAGCCCCGATGAGCGGGATTTCCGCTACGCTCCAACAAACCTGCAGGGGATGCGCTCGCTGTGCATTTTCATAGTATTCGCAGTGACTCTGGTGGGAGGGAATTAAGGTTGACCACATATGCAACAGAAACAGCCCTCCGTTCGATTCAGGACAACCGCGTCGGTACGCTGATATCTCAAGCAAGTTCACTCAGAATAACCTGGAGTTCCTCCTGAATGTATTTCATGCGGTCCACATCGTCTTCCCGTATCTTTGCCTGTTTTGATTCAACCCGCCCCTTGAGTTCCTTGAGTTCACCTTCCATCTCCAAAATCGTGTTCAATAGGGCTGAACTCATACTTGGAGCCATCTCCTCCACCACGGGTTTCTCAATGGCGACCTCCCTTGTTTTGAGGATGAGCTGTTCTTTCCAACCGGGGACATGGGTCGTCAGTTGGAACCTCTCTTCGATCTCCTTGGCCAGGGCTTCACAAGCCGTCACCTCGCCATGGACCAAAAAGACCTGAGGCTTGGACTCAAAGTGGCTGACCCACTCCACAAGGTCCTTCTGATCTGCGTGGGCCGAGAATCCCCCAATGGTAAACACCCTTGCCCTTACGGTCACATCCTCCCGGAATATCTTTACATGCTTGGCCCCCTCGACAATTCTTCGTCCCGTCGTTCCCTGAGCTTGAAACCCGATGATCACCAGGCTTGCCCCCTCCCGCCAAAGGTTGTGCTTCAAGTGGTGCTTGATACGACCGGCCGTGCACATGCCGTTTCCCGCAATAATAATCGCTGAACCGGAGCTGGCGTTGATGGCCATGGATTCCCTGGTACTTGGTGTAAATTGGAGATTGGGCAGATCAAAGGGATCATCCCCCTGCGCCACAATGGCCTGGGCCTCTTCATCGTAATACTTCTTGTTCTCTCGAAAGATTTCAGTTGCCTTGATGGCCAAGGGACTGTCCAGATAGACGGGGATATCGGGAAGCAACCCTTCCCGGTAGAATTCACCTAAAATATAAAGAATTTCCTGGGTCCTTTCCACGGCGAATGCAGGAATAATGATCTTTTCCCCATTTGACACAGCATACTCGATGGCCTCCAATAGCTCTTCCTTGCTCTTTTCAAAAGATCGATGCAAACGGTTTCCATAGGTAGATTCCAGAAAGAGATAGTCTGCATCAAAGATCTCTTGTGAGTTCTTGAGAATCAATTGGTCTTTTTTGCCCAAATCCCCGGAAAAGACAATCTTGGTGGTCCCGTCATCCCCTTCTATCCATAATTCCAGGATAGAGGAGCCCAATATGTGTCCCGCGTTTCGAAGTCGTGCCTTGATTCCGGGTTCCACATCGATGACTTGGTCCCTATCCATGGGCACAAGCAGTTTCAGACTGGTCTCCGCATCTTCCGTGGTGTAAAGGGGAAGGACAGGTCCTTTCGACTGTCGTTTGTTTCTTCTTGTCTGCCATTCGGCGTCCAGTTCCTGAATATGGGCCGAGTCCAGGAGCATAATCCTGCAAAGCTCCGCTGTGGGGGGAGATGTGATGATCTTCCCTTGAAAACCGTCCTTGACCAGCTTTGGAATCCGGCCGCTATGGTCGATGTGGGCATGAGTGAGGAAAAGGGTACTCATCTGTTGGGGATCAAATCCCCAATCCATCCGGTTCCGGCTTTCCATCTGTCTTCCGCCTTGAAAGAGGCCGCAATCCACCAGCACGTTCTTGCCCTGAGGAGACTCAAGGAGATAATTGGAACCGGTTACCGATCCGGCACCACCAAGACAGGCCACTCTGATCATTATTCTCTCCTTCCTCTCAATTTCTGAGCCATGTTTACCATCCCTTTTCGACCACAAAAGCAGGGTACACATCTGGAGACTGGTGGCCAGTGTGGGACAGACGGGACTATGCCTGAGTGGGTTTCACCTGTAGAATCCTGGACGACCTCTGGGGTGCCCAGGGCAACAAAGATTCCTGTGATTCCGGTCCCCCCCCCGCAATCTCAGTCAATGGGGATTCTCACACGGGTCTCTTCAGAGTAGGCGGAGTACCCATATGAGTGACGAGTGCGTACCCGATAATAGTAGATCATTCCTTTTTCCAGTCCAGCGTCGATATACCTTGTCACATCTGGGCCCACCGAATCTATCTTTAAGAAATTCCCTGTTCTTCCCTTCTTCCTTTCTATCTCAAAGCCCAGTACATTCGAGGAATGATCTTCCCAGGCCAAGGTGACCTGCGCCTTGGATATGGGGTCTCTATGAATCTCTAGTTTGAAAGGTTTGAGTTCATAGTGGGCATTGCGATCCTTAGGTTGCCGGGGCAAAAACACGATCTCAGAATCGTGATACCCCTCTTTCCGGACTTGAAAATACCAGTCTTTCCAGCTTGCACCCTCAGAAACATCCTTCGCAATAACGCTCCGAGGTGTCTTATGAATTGTCCGGTGTAACCGGTCCCCAGATGGTCCCCAATAGATTGTTGCATTGGGGGGATCAGAGGTGATTGTGGTTTTGAGGGGAGTCAGAAAAAAGTCAAGATAGCGATAGGTCTCTTCTTCTCTACAGACGATTTCAGAATCAAAGTACCCGTCCTTTTTGACTTGATAACACCAACTTTCCCACGCTGAAATGGAAAGAGACCTGGAATAGGGGGTCTTATGTCCTGTTACGAAGAGTCGTTCAGGATTCTTTCCCCAATAGATATCAGCCTGAGGGGGATCGCAAGTAATAATTTCTTGGACAGTGCCCGCACATCCTGAGAGGTGCAAGGCTACAAAGAAAACGGTGTAGAAGAAAACTCTGATCCTCATATGGTGGCACCCCGCTTACGGAATTCAACCGCTCATGATGGGATATTGTGCTCCACAACCTTTTTCATCTTACAGGCTGAGTCTTTCGACCTTTGCCCGGTTTTTCAAACTCTCCAGCCAGTCTCCAAAGACGGTCCGTTGCTTTTCCTGCATGAGTGACGCGCGGGCATCTTCCTTCTCTTGTTTGTATTTCTCCCTATCAATCCCGTCTCGCCCCTCCCAACGAATCACAAAGATGCCTCTGTTGTTCTCAAAGGCCTTGTCGGGGTATCGTCTATCCTCACCAAGGCCGAAAGCCGTTTCTCTAAAATCCGGGCCGTATGCGGCTTGGGCCGCGGAATCATTGCGGGTAAAAAAATCGCTCTTCTGAGGTGAAAGATTGTGCTCTGTGGCGAACTCCTCCCAGCTCTCACCCCCCTTTAATTCCTCTAAATACTTCTCCGCAGCAGCTCGGGCCTCACGGGTCGCAAGATAGGATGCGAAATTCTTGGTCACTTCCTCTTCCACGTCCTTCAGTTCAGGCAAGTAGGAGGCTTTCTTGTCAATCACCTGAACAATATAGTATTTGTCATTGAATTCCAAAAGTTCACTGATATCATCTTTCTCAAGAGAGAAGATGTTGTTTTTGATTCCCGGATCATCCCCTATCCCCGGGATGGTTTCATTAGAAGTAAAAAAATCACTCTGTTTTACGGGGACTTGATGTGTTTCGGCATATTGAGTGAGAACAACCCCCTCGTAAGGCATTTGGTCAATCAGGGATAGGGCTTTTTCATGGGCTGAGTCCCCAATCGTGATTTGGAGCAGTCTATTCCTGATCTCCTCCTGAACCTCGGCAAGGCTTTTGGTTCCAGCATCCTTAATGTCCTCAACCTTAATAATATGATATCCGAATTGTGTCTTCACCAGGTCGCTTATCTCCCCCTTTTCCATCCCGAAAGCAGCATCATCAAACGGTTTGACCATTTGACCTGATGAAAAATAGCCAAGGTCTCCACCCTGCTCATTGGTCGGACCTTCAGAGTACTCCTTTGCCAGGTCCGCGAAATCTTCGCCTGCCCGGGCCTTTTCGAGAACAGACAGGGCCCTTTCTCTCACCTTTTCTTCCTCTTCTTCAGGAGTCTCTGCATCAAACTTGAATAAGATATGCCTGGCCTTAACCTGCCGTTCTTGTTGATAAACGTCTATGTTTTCCTCATAATAAGATTCTACTTCCTCGTCACTGATCACAACCTCGCCCGCAAAATCATTCGGGTCAATGGTGATATAGACGATTTGAATCTTCTCCGGCATACGGTACTCTTCCTTGTGTTCAGCAAAGTAGTCCTCCAGGGCCTTTGGTTCATACTCCACCGAGCCTTCAAAGTCTTTGGGCAGAAACTGAACATAGCTGATCATTATTCTCTCGTTGTCAAATGTGTAGTCATCCAGGAGTTCTTGATCAGTGACCGATGAAAAGGTCGTGAGAAATTGTGTCAATTTTCTCTCAAGTAATTGCTGCGCGATGCCGGCCTCAAAATCCTCGGGGGTCATTCGATTCTGACTCAGGAGAGAGTTGTATCGCCTCTCATCGAAATGACCGTTGGACTGAAAATAGGGATAAGCGAGGATTTCCTCCTGTATCTCTTTTTCAGTAATATCCAGTCCAATCTTCTTGGCCTCTTGGTTGATCAGTCTTTGATTGATCAGGCTGTCCAATGCCATATTATCGATATCAAACATCTTCATCAGGTCTTCACTCCAGACATCCCTATATTGCTCTTGAAGGTTTTCACGAAGACGCCTTTTGGTCTCCTCATATTCTAACCGGCTGATGGGCTCTCCATTCACTGAAGCCACCTTCACGCCCTTCCGCTCTCTAAAAGAGTAGCCAAAGTAAAGGACGAAGACGATACTGATTAACCCGATCATGACCTTGATCAGCCAGGATTTGGCATGCTTTCTCATCAGACTCAATAACATTGAGCTTTACCTCCCAAATGCATCATATCGTTGCTTAATCCCCCTTTGGGCGTAATGAAATCTCAAAAGAGGGGATTTCTTCCCGTAAAGGCTTTCGGGGGTTTTTCTTGTTCTGTAAACTAACATGATAAGCCCTGCCTGTCCATGAGAAATTACGGAGCGAGACTCTCTCTACAGAGCGAGAGGCTGGTCTTTTCAACCCCTGTTTCTTCCGTGAAGCCTTTGACGCAAAAAGGGTTTTCTTGCTATGATGCAATTCTTGTTTCGAACAACGGGATGGTATAAGCTGTTCCCTTTTTTTCACAAGGAGAGAGATTTCTATGAACAGAGTCGCGACAGGACTGGATGTCTTCCAGGCAGACTACTTCATGAAACTGAAAGGACAGAGACTGGGGCTCCTTTCCAATCAGGCCTCCCTGAACAGCCGGCTGGAATCGGCCAAAAAGACGATCTCCCATGTATTACCCGGTCAGCTCAAGGCCCTCTTCGGTCCCCAGCATGGATATTGGGGAGTGGATCAGGAGAATATGATTGAAACCGACCACTCCTTTGATGAGGCATTGACCATCCCCTTGTTTAGTCTGTACTCCGAAACCAGGGAACCTTCCCAGGATATGCTTGACCTGATTGACACCTTGATCATCGATTTGCAGGATGTGGGAACAAGGGTCTATACCTTTGCCTCAACCATGCTCAACTGTCTCAAGGCGGCGGCCGAGAGTGACAAAAAGGTGGTTATTCTGGACCGACCCAATCCCTTGGGGGGTGAAGAAGTGGAGGGCAATCTTCTGAAACAAGAGTTTCTCTCTTTTGTCGGACCTTTCACCCTCCCTATGCGCCATGGTTTGACCATGGGGGAGATGGCTCATATCTTCAACGAGGTTTTTCACATTGGCGCAGACTTGGAAATTGTGCCCATGAAGGGGTGGATTCGAAGCATGATTTGGCAGGATACCGGCCTAAAATGGATGATGCCTTCGCCGAATATGCCGCTGCCCGAAACAACCCAGGTCTATCCCGGCCAGGTCATCTGGGAAGGCACAAACCTGTCTGAAGGGAGGGGAACATGCAGGCCTTTTGAGATCTTTGGCGCGCCCTTTCTCGATACAGCCGCGATTAAGCGGCACTTAAGCCCTGAGGCGACGGCAGGAAGTTACTTGCAGGAGATCTTCTTTTGTCCCACATTTCACAAATGGGGAGGAGAGATCTGCCGGGGATTCATGATTCATGTCCTTGATCCCCACGCCTATCATCCCTATTTCTCTACCATTGATATCCTGAGAGCGATCACAGATATCCATGGGGAGCAATTCACATGGAAGCCCCCCCCATATGAGTATGAGTACGAGAATATGCCGATTGATATAATTCTGGGGGATTCAGCTCTTAGAAGAAAAATCGAAAAGGGTGAAAGTCTCACCAAAATCAAGAAAGGCTGGGACGAAGAGCTCAAGAATTTTCTCCAGTGGCGTGAGTCGTTCCTCCTTTATCCTTAACGGTGCTTCATATATCATGCGGTCAACACGGTCTTTTGGGCTGTGCCTGCGCCCGTCATCTCTGTTTTACTTCTTTTGGCCGCCACTGATCCATTTATCGATGGCTTCTTTGTCGAATCTCCACACTCTACCGATACGGATGGCCGGTATTTTGCCCTCGGCAGCATACTTGCAGATGGTAATCTCATGCAACTTCAAATATTTGGCTAGTTCCTTTGTTGTCATTATTTGTGGCATGTTATACTCCTCAATCTCATTCTGTTATATCAATCTGGTCATTGCTAGGATTTTTATACTTATATATAGCACTTAAAACGTATAAAGTCAATAAAAAACTGCTCATAGTAAAGAAAAATACCTTATCTTTATGTAATTAGTCTATATTAGATCTGATTGAATCTCTATTCTGAATAATTAAGGATAACTATAAGTTATGAATCGTAAGCATCCCCTTATGTTGCTTCTTCTGGTCACTCTTATCTTCTCATTTGCCCCTGTTACCTATGAGCAGGTCGCGTCCGTCTATGACGGAGATACCATCCTCCTAAATTCGGGGGAAAAAGTGAGATACTTGGGGATTGACGCCCCGGAGATCGGCCGTAAAGGGGAAAAGGACGAATTCATGTCCATGGCTTCCAGAGACTACAACTCTTATCTAGTTACCCACAAAAAGGTAAGATTGGAGCTTGATGAGGAAGAAAGGGACGCTTACGACAGGCTTCTCGCCTATGTTTTTCTGGAAAACGGTGACATGATCAATGCCGTCATGGTCAAACAAGGGCTTGCATGGGTCATGGCTAGAAAACCTAATCTCAAATACTTCACCCTTTTGCTAAATGCCCAACGATCGGCCATGAAGGAAGGACTGGGCATTTGGAGCCGTGAGGCGGCAGAATCGGGAAGACGCTACCTGGGAAGTCGTGAGTCATATCGCTTTCATCGACCGGAGTGTGTATTTGGTGAACAGATACAGCCCCATAATCTCCTCATTTTCGAAAAGCGTCGGGAAGCCTTCCAGGAAGGGTTCAGCCCCTGCAAACATTGTGAGCCGTAGGACCATTCCGGTTGGGGATGGCGTTTGAGTGTTGAGGCCCTGTTGGAGCGAAGCGAATATCCCGTCTGAAGCGGAGCGGAAGCGGGAAATACTAGGTTACCCGAGGCGCCAAGACAATGATCAATGTCGATTCAAAGTTGAAGGGGATTTCAAGTATGTTTGGCTGGTACATCTAGGATGGATTTCTTATCAGATGAGCAGATTTTCTTGTTCTACATAAGGGGGGGGGGGCAAGAAGACTATTTCAGAGTCTCGAGTCTTTGTTCGGCCACTTTGGCCTGATCGGACTCGGGAAACGCACTGATAATTCTTTTCAACAAAATCCGGGTACTGGTCTCATCCTCTTTCTCCAAAAAGGCCATGGCCTGTTTTAACATCGCATCGGGGACTTTGTTCCCTTCCGGATATCTCTTTTTCACTTCTTCGTAGGCCGCGATAGCCTGATCATACTTCTTTAAGGCCATGTAACACTCCCCGACCCAATACTGCGCGTTGTCAGCGAGTTCGGATTTCGGATATCTGTCCAGAAATGTCTTGAACCCTTCCATGGCCTCCTCAAATCTTCCTTGATCAAAGGACTCTTTGGAGGCATTGTACAAGACCCGCTCCGTTGATATTGACTCATCAGAGCTTTCCGTCCCGGTTTCCTCTCCTCCAATCGGGCTCCCGACCTCCGCCCAATCCTCTTCGGCAGCAGGAACCCCCTGTCCAGGTTGGTCATATTGCCGCCTGATCCCTGACTCCAGATCCGCCACCTTTTGCGCAAGGGCTTCCAAACTGAAGAGCATCTCGTTCAGATCCCTTTCCACAATGCCGCTGATGACGACTCCATTGTCCTCCACCTCCTCAGACAGCCTCATTGTATCTCGCTCCAGTTGATCTATCTTGGTCGCGCTTTCAGCCTCTTTGTCCTGAATTGTATTCAACTCACCATTTATGGATTCCTGAAGGGTGTTGATACGTCCCTCAAGGGCAGCAATTTGATCATTCAGATAGGTCAACTGTTGATCATAGGCACAGGAGCCCAGGCAGAAGACGAGAAGGAAGATGAATATCGTTGACCCGGAGATATGGATTGTGTGTTGCATAGTCTTCATGCTGTTCCTTAGACGTCGTCCCTCTATGACCCATAGAGTGACAATCTTTGAACTCGGCTCACCTGGACTGTCATGTCCACTCAAACAGAGACGTTGCAGAAACTCTCCTCTCTATTTGTCAGGGCTATCAGGGCCACGCAGGCAAAGATGCGCGGGGGAAAATGGGCGCGCCCCTCCCATTCCCCCAAACATGCATGGTCTGTATCGTCGATGATTAGAGACTACTTCACAAGGTTGAATTGATCGTTCCTGTTCTTGGCCCAGGCATCCTCGCTACTTCCGGAATCGAGGGGCTTCTCCTCACCATAGCTTATGGTGGACATCCGATTCTCCGACACACCCAGGGTGGCAAGGAAATTCAGGGCAGCATGGGCTCTTCTCTCACCCAGGGCCAGGTTATACTCACTGGTGCCCCTCTCATCACAGTTCCCTTCTATCCGCACGGCGTATTCCGGATTGTTCTTCAGATACTCTGCCTTTCTCACCAAAACAGCCCTGGCCTCGGCCGTTAATTCCGATTTATCAAAGTCAAAGTATATATGATCCGATTCAAAATCCTGCATCTCTTGCCGGACCAATGCCTCTTCTTTCCGCCTTTCCTCCTGTTCCATGCGCTCTTGTGCAGCTTTTTCTTCGGCTTCACGAGCGGCCTGTATCTCCGCCTCAGAAGGACCCGCGGGAGGTGGAGTGACCTCTTCCACAGTAGCCTCCTTTTGGGTAGCACACGATGTCATCAGAAAAAGTGCTGAGCACGCAATAGCCAATGCAATCAAAACCGTCATTGTTTTCTTATTCATACCCTTTTTACCTCCTGATCAAATTAAATATTACGTCCAATAACCATAGGGTTTGCTGATGAGCATTTTCGCGACAAGCTTATCATCTTCTTATCTCGATTTCAAGACATTACGCATTCTATGTCAACACTTTAATACCAAAAAGATTTTGCCTCAATTTATAGCAGCATCGCAAAAGGTCCTCTTCGCACTATCTGCACGAGACGTCATCACCCGTATCCGAGTAGGACGATCCCTCCCGCCATACACGACTCAATACGCCACCCACGATGGGGCGGTCTGTGCCCCTTTCAAAAAAGTGATTCTTCTCTGATTCTGCCCATTGGCGTTCATGATATACAAATGGTATTCGCCTCTCCTGTTTGAGCTGAACACAATATACCTTCCGTCAGGAGACCAACAGGGATCCTCACTATCTCCCTGATCTTCGGTCAGCTTTTTCAGATTCCGCCCGTTTGAATCAATTGTGTAGATATTGTAACGCCCCTTCTCATAGCTTGAGAACGCGATTCGATCCAAACTGGACCAGCTTGGAGATTGGTTGTATGTTCCCTGAAACGTGAGCCTCTCCTCCCTGCCGGACTCTAGAGTTCGCGCATAGATCTGAGGAGACCCTGACCTGTTGGAGACAAACGCAATCTTCTTGCCATCCGGTGAAAAGGTGGCAGAGGTGTTTATGCCTCCGCGGTTGGTGACTCTGCCGACGGTTTCTTGGGTCAAGTCAATGGTAAAGATATCGGAGTTACCCTCCCGGCTCAGAGTGAATGCCAGCTTCCTCCCATCAGGAGTCCAGGAGGCTCCACTATACAAACCCTTTCTGTCCAAGAGCGTCCGGACCTTTCCTGAGGTGTGATTTGTAATGTACAGCATTGGGTCTCCATTCTTATAGGAGTAAAAGACAATCCTGTCTCCCAACGGCGACCATCTTGGAAAAAGGGCAATACTCTCATCAAAGGTCACCTGTTCCACATTGCATCCGTCATAATCAGATATGTAGACTTCCTTATGCCCTGTGGAAGTACTCACAAAGGCAAGCTTGGTAAGAAACATCCCTTTGCGGCCAGTCAACTTGTAGATGATCTCATTCCCAATCCTGTGCATCAAAGCCCTGTATGTTTCCGCCTTTCCCAAGAACCGGCGACCAATGATTTGACGGCCCGAGAAGACATCATACAGCCTTGCCTCCACTTCAAGGTTGCGGCCGATAACGGTGTATCTTGCCGTGAGGAGAAAATCCGCACCGATGGCAGACCAGTTCCTGTTATCACGGGACAGGGTACGGTCTCCCGTCTCCAAAAAGGCCGCTTTATCCATGGGGGTAAAATAGCCGCTCAAATCCAGATCATGGGATACGACTTCGGGCAAGGCCGTAGACAGTTCCGGATACGTCTTATCGATGGTAAGATTTGTAAAATCCGGAATCGCAATATTGAACTTCTTCGTCGAGAACCTATCGATTTCAATAGAAATCTGGCACCATGCCTGTAAAGGCAAGAGAAATTGGAGCATCAGAAGAGGTCCTAGCCAAAGGGTTGCCTTCATTGCTCTACAGATTCTGTGGATTGAAAATAATCTCGATTTCATCATAGCTCTTCTTGTAGATTTCAGGGAAAGGGGGCAAAGGGTCGGATCTTTTGACCGCTTTTAAAGCCGACTCGTCAAATAGAGGGTCCCCGCTACGCCTCTTTATCTTGGTCTCTAAAATGGTCCCATCTCTTCTTACCGTGAGCACAATCATGGCTTTCAACTCTTTTCTCTCGGGATAGGCCCAATTGCTGTAGATCCTGTTCTCCACCTCCATTCTGTAGATCTGCATGGGAATGCCTTCTATGGACTGCCCTGTGCCATCTCGACCGGTAGAGCGCCCAAACCGGCTTTCTAATGAGGCCAGGGTCCTCTCAAGACGGGCCTCTTCTTCTTTTTCGGATTCTTCCTTTGATTTAACCTCGTTTTCGATCTTAGAAATGGCATTGTCTATGCGCTCAGCAGGAGAGATTTCAGGTTTCTTTACGGAAGGCTTCTTGGTTTGCACCGTCCTTTTAGCGACAACAAGTGGTTTCTTCTCCTTTTTCAGCTTTGAAATGCGCTTGGCCTGCTCATCCCTTTTCACCACCGTCTTGCTTTTTTCCTCCGTTGCGGTCTTCGCTTGCCTCAGTTCCAGGGCGTTTTGTGCGGGCATTTCTACCAGATCAACCGAATAGATGATACTATTGAACCGTCTGATGGGCACGGCCTCGGGAACAAACAGGAAAAAAGAGAAAATGCCAAGATGAAAAAGGATGGATAGCCCCAGCATCGAATGCCATTTCATCTCCCCCGGACTATTGGAGGCCTTTTTTCCATCCTTGGCTGTCATGATTAGAGATTTCACCCTAAAATACTCCGCAATCTTTCTCATTCCTAAGCTCTCCACTCGAACTCGAACTCATTATCGAATAAAGAACCCCGACCAATCGAAGATTCCCGTCCTTGACGGGCGGAGGAAGGACGCGTTCTAAAAAATCAAATCACTCCTGTCCAAAAACGATGCTGAAATTCAGGGGGCTAGGGGTCTCTTTTCAAGTTCAAACCCACAAGACTCCTTTGCTTTTACCGCCCCCCCATCTTCGGGACGAAAGGGTCTCCGGACAGGCACATACGAGGT